>JBJHCD010000251.1:0-7609 GCA_050485845.1 Pirellulaceae bacterium
TCGTATTCCCCAAACACCAAGTACCCCCCTTCCCGGGGGACAACCCCTCGTCGGGGCGGGGGGGGGGGGCAGTTTTTGCACCGGTGGTGACAGCCATAAAGCCGCCGCATCATGGATGCGCAGTCGGTGCAACCAGAGAGCAGCTAGGGAGACAGCAAGGCCAATTCGCTGGCAAGTCGACAAATCGGGCAAACGCCGAAAACTTCACTTTTCTGGACGAGAACTAGCTACCCACCCAGCACCATAGGACTGCAGTCGGCGTGGCAAAGAAGGCGAGCAGAAAGATTCCGAGGGTTGCAAGATTCACCGTCTCGTTGGTAACTACGTCCAAAGCTGCCACCAGCATCAATGGCAACGTAAGTAGGAACATCTCAACGGATATCAGCAGTCCGGATATGCCCCAGAACGCCACCAGATTCAAGGCTCGCCCGATGCCCGCCTCGCGATCTGGATCAAGGGTCAAGAAAATAATCGACATGCAGACTACGTAGCCCCACCCGAGATAACCGAGAATTCCGGCACCGCTGAACACGAGCTCAAACGCATCAATCAAGAACGTCGTATCCATGGCCTCAGCTATCTCCGGTGTCGGTCGCCATCCATCCTGATGTGATTAGATGCAAATGTGACGATGAAGCCGCTGGCTAATAGCGCCACGACGCGGCCGTGCAGGTTCAGCTGCTGACCACGGGGGGGGTCGAGGCCTGGCAGCAGCCTAAAACAACCCTGAATAGTGTCCAGGATTACTTGACCACTTCAATGGGCTTCTGCCATCTCTGCCAACACATCAAGGAGAGGCCTCCCTAATGCCTTAGCTTGCATTGATGCTGTTCTGTGATGAGATGCTATTCCCGATGGTTGAAGTATTTCACTAGCCACGACTCCTCGCCCCGAAACTACTTCAATAGCAAATCCAATATCCCCATCCAGACCTTTGCCATATCCGCACAGCACAGTGGAACCTGGAACTCTCGAAAGCTCAGGGTCTTCGTAAGCACTGAACATGACAGACTCAGAATCAATTCCTTGGAACTCAAACCAACGCTTAGCGTCATCCGAAGCGGCAAACGATCTATTGAGCTTTATTTTTGAGCGAAGGGATGAAATAAGCCAAATTACTGCAATGGCTATCGCCACCCACCAGAACATGGACATGGACATGGTACTTATTCTCCCTAACACCCGCGTTGAGCGGCAAGCGCCCACGCCCCAGGCCAGAGGTGTGTGGCGACTCTCTAGTTAGGTCGCACTCTGCTTGAAGCGTGCGACCAACTGGCCAACCAGTAAAGAAACTCCGTGCCGTATATTTCTTCCAAAAGTATGCACCGATCATATACAACGATGCTAATGGCTCCCGCAGCGTTGCTGGATCAGGTCGCTTCCGTGAAATACTCGCACTGGCACTCCCATGGCGCAAGCGGCGTACCCGGCGAGGCTGCGTTCCTGCCGTGTGGACTGCTTGTTTTCCCATGTCGATCGCATTTCCGAGCGGGGGAGTCTACTCCAGCCGGGCGGCGGTGGGCGGAAAACACCATTCTGGAGGCAGACGAGTGACCTGATGCACTGTCATCAGCAATGATCGTGGTGCATGTGGCGCCCGTGCAAGTATAAAACGAGCGGAGGGGATCACGTTGGCAGTTCTAATTGAGGGCATCTCGCTCGTCATTCGCCGCCAAGCAATTGCGGCCAATCTGCCGGGTGGCTGGCAAGCGTTCGTCCGCATCGTGCCAAACCAGACACTCTGCGCAGATCCTGAGATTGCGCGCGTCGGATTCATGGCGCTGGACGACGCGCAGCAGTTCGTCGCGATTCTGCAGGGTCGTGGATTCACCTTCCTTCGCGGTGGCGCGGCGGTGGATATTGCCCCCGTCGACCAGCTGGCGGGGCTCAAGGCGCCGGCGTCCTGGCTCGAATTCGGGTACGTCAACCTAGACGGCAACGGTCCGCGCGTGGCTGCATGCCGACTCAAAGGCAGTTTGATTTCCGAGATTGTACTGCCGCCCGGCTGGACGCATGCGGAGTCTCTAACCTCGAACTTCACCTACGTCCCGAGCAATCAAATTGCTGAGCGCTTGGAGTCTGTCGAGCAGGACGGCGGATTGGATACGTATCGGGACCGAGCCAGAGAAACCACCGCATACGTGGGCATTAGCTATCCCCAACTCAATGCGTCAACCGCAGCGAAACCCGGGTCGACGCAGCATGAGCCGGCGACTGCAGGATCGCCGGTGCGAGAATCCGAGCCTGGGTTCAGGCCATCAGTTCAACGGGCTTCGCCGCCCACGGGGGCCGAGATGGAATACCACCCGTACCTCATAAATGCTGCGCTCGGGCTCCCAGACTGGGCCATCCACATCCGTAGGCTGAACGTCTCCAATACGCTGGCGGCCTTGATCCTGGCTGCTTATATCGCATCGACTCAGGCGGTCGCGGACGGCGTGATGTATATCGTTCTTTATGGCCTGGGATTCATGATCGTCACTGCGATTGGCCGAGCATCAATCGAGCGGTTCGCGCCACTCGCGGTCATCATCGGCAGCACGGTCGCGCTGTGCGCGCTGAATCTGTGGCTGGCTATTAAATATCTCCTCCAATAAATCCGCAGCAACCGTTTCGCTCCTGTAGGAAGCTAATGAACTGTCCGGTTCTGTAGCCCAGCTGATCCTCACTGCACAGCCAATCCTCGCTGGAGGCAACTTGCCAGTGTCTGCTCTGTGCGTGTGAATCAAGCGAGTCCCAATACTTCCACGCTCGCCAATCAAGTTCGGCATCGCGCCACGAAACCTCAAAGGCCGCAGAATACGCAAAGAATTTTTGTAGCGACGGATAAAGGCGGTGACGAACTCTCGAGTGTGTGGATTGCATTCCGGATATTTTGGATGAGGAGGAATATGAGGCGAACTCATTCGCAAAAGAGGCAACCGTGCTCGCAAGCAGATCTCATCCTTCTTTCTGTCTTTCTCTCTCTCGTCGAAAGAACTGTGCGCGTCCTTCCCATCGTATTCTATAGAGAAAGCAGCCTGCCACTTCCCGTCGCCATTTGCCGGGGATAAGCAAGGCACAATCCAGCGAGGTTCTCCTGAGGAAGCTGGTGAGTTCTGGGTCTTCCGAATCTGTCGTACTCCTTATAAGCTCTCTAAGGGCAATTTCTTGACAAAGCTCAGCAGAGCTAATGTCGGCGGGCTCACTCTCGCTGAAGGCTTCGTAGATCTGCATCTGTGGCGGCGATTCAAGCACCCTCGACGCAGCGCTGCGAGCCACGCTAATCGTATCTAAGAGGGGAAACCCCTTGCGGTCAATCTGCATGACATGAATACCCCAATTATTCAGAAGCTTAGTCGCGTGCCTCGCATTGATATCGGAAAACACCAGAGCGAAGTACGGCTCCAAGCTGAGAGGAACATCTTCATACGCATTTATCCTTTGAATCAAGAAGGGTATCGTGAAATTGAACGCGAACGATTTATCACTCGCCGCCATCTGGTTAGGGTCGACGGCCTGCGCCAGCGGGAATCTCAACGAAACGCATCCTCGATCCAGCCCCAGCTTGTTGAGGTTTTGCTCGAGTCTGCGTTTAGTTTCGATCTCCCAGCGCTTGACGGTTCTAGTACGGATAAACCTTTTCTCGGTGCCGCTTATTTGGTTTCTAAAATAATCCCATACTACCGGCTCATGCTGAAAAGTAAGCGTCAGCATCGCTGATACGGCAACCGCAGCTGCGCAGTCTCAAATCTACAGTCCGACCTAAGCTCGCTCTCTGCATTTAATCCCCTCGGGGCTCATCGCGAAAGCCTTACCTGCCGTCCGTCTGGATGATCCAGATCCTGCAAATGTATTGCTTCAGCCTGAAGACAGGACGCTTGCGAGTTGTGAACAGCCAGAGCGCACCTGCTCATTGTCGAGGACAGTCGCCACGTCAGGGAGGCGATCATGCGCGCACCATGGATGACCTCCGCCAGGGCAATCCCCACTCATCCGTTACAGCGTTACAAGCCTCGTGTTCCCTGGCCTTGCGCCAGGTTAGAACCGTTACGCACCTCCGACTGTAACGCTACAGCCCACCGCATGTAACACTTCGAATGCACCTACAGGCCGCGCGGTTCCTGCGTTGTAACGGTGTAGCGCTTCCGGGGCTGCATACCTAGGGCGCTACCGTGGAGTCGGTCATTCTTTGTCGCGCTCCGTCGTCTGCTGCCTGCTGCCCAAAATCACCTTCAGCTGCGGCACGCTCTGCTCCTCCACCCTCAGATCGGCGACTCTCGCGTCAGGCAGGACCTTATTAAGCAGTCTTAGGCGCGCATCGATCCCCGTCTTGATAGCAGCGATCTGAGTTAAGTATTTCGCCTGCAGCTCCTTGCTCAAGCCGTCGTCGTACTTTGCTGTCTCGGCATATACCTCCTCAAGCTGCTTGATCAGCCGCAAAACCCCAGTTGCGGGCTTTGAGGACGCGATCTGCTTGCGAATAGCCTCCTGATGGTCAGATCCTTTCTTCACCTGCTTTTTCATTCGGTTTCCTCCAACGCATGGAGCAGCATTTCCAGACCATCGGCACTATTGGCCAGCGCCTTTTCCACGAGTGCATCATATTCAGCGCACAGCCGATGGAACGTGTGCCAACGCATCCCTTTAGGCTTTGGACCCTTGCCATAGAGGATCCCAGATTCCCAGCCGAGCTTCTCCCGGATTGTTTCTGCGCGCCTAATGGCTGCATCCTCTCTGGATTCTCGCGTGCTGCGGTAATTGAGTTGATGGCACTGCCGACAAGCAAAGATAGCACCAGCATAAAGGATTGCGACCCGGCGCTCGCACCTGACCGCTGGGCATAGAAACCAGGGCCGCTGCCCGCCGAGAGGACAATGTGTCCACTCGAGTTCTATGGCGTAGCGCGCGCCTGCCTGCGACCCGGTTTCCTGTTGATATGTATACATGACGATCACTCTATCCAGTTGAACACGAACGCCTACGGAAGCAATTGGCTCGGCACCACGTACCCAACAGCAAACAAAATCACGGTGAGGAACAATAAGCCCCTGCCGTTTCCACGATCGAATGTCGATCGAAAGATAGTCCTCGGTTGTCGCCTTCGACCCGGGTCGCCAACGGGGCCCACTACCTGTACCCCCCATGCCACCTCCCGTTTCACCTAAATCTCCTGTGTAACTTGGACAATTTGCGGCCATGGTTGATTGTCACGCTGAGATACTGCCGTTTATCCGATACAACGTTACAAGGTCCGTCATCCGCGGCCTCGCGCGGTTTTCGATCCGTTACCCACGAGACTCGCTTCACTTCCTCTTGCGCGCGCCCTCCCTGATGCGTGGAGATCTGCTGTTCGGCCGTTTTTCTTGCGACGCCTTCGGTCCCGATTGCGACTTTCCTGACGGAGGTCCGCTCGTGACGGTCGGACCTAAATCCGGACCAGGGTCGTCGCCTGTCGCTTCCTGATCATTATCGAGGTATCGAGCGAAAGCATCCGCAAATGATGCCGCCTGATAGCCTCGACAGGGTTTGCCCATGTGTTTGACGCGTATGGGCTTCGGTTTGATACCGAACGGCTTCAGCAGCGCTGCCAGTTGCCGCTTTGTGAGCGGTTGCTGCATCCGCCCGAACTCGCACCAGGGCCGATCCTCCAGATCCGTCAACTCGGCGATCAGCTCCTCAGATGGCATACGCTCGCGTCCTCGCATGACCATTCGGATATCCTCCAATAGCATGATTCCGTCTGTTTGCTGGTCACGACGACCACTGAGCATCTCTGCCGCTCTGCGAGCAAGCGAAGGCCACTTCCCGCCGACAAGGTCGGCGATGGCAATCATGTGCCGCCAATTGTCCGCTCCACGGCCACGAAGCACCGCTGGCAGTTCCGGATCTGCATGGGCAAGCTCGTCCGTGTGATCTTGCGCCCATCGCCAGCATCTTCGGCGAAGCGGCTCGAATTTCGCCAAACGGTCACCGCGAAGGGGTTCAACGCGATCACTGCTGGACATGCGTTGCAGCTCGACGTGAATGCCTCTGCTCGCGAGCGTGGGTGGCGGCTTTCCGATGAGCGCTATCGATTTTGGCGCCCACGTGTAGAACCGCGTGGGCATGTGGTCGTCACCGACCGTCCGGACAACATAGGCACCCGCCCTGTTGTGGCCGCTATTCAAAATCCCGACGAACTCGTCTCGCCCATTTATGAAAGTGTCGGCCTCATCGATAAGGAGCGTCGGCCCGAACATCTCGACAACTCGAAATACAGCTGCTGGTGTTATGTTGGAGGCCGATAGCGGGCGCGGCACAAGGGCGCTGACGAGATCCAAAGTGGTTGTTTTCCCGCACTCGGGAGCCGGTGAGCTGATTGTGAGAAGAGGCGAGATTTCGGCGCTACCGTGGGCATGCGCGTGCATGATCCAGAGCGCAACCGCGTCGGCCGCTTCAGGAGCGAGCACCACATGTCGCCGTATGATCTGGGCAATCTCATCAAGTATTTCGGCACCGCTGACCGGTTCATGCCATGGCACCGGATCTGGAAATGGATTCGACTGCGGATTATCGCACGGGCGAATATCGTCGACGAATTCGTCGAGAGCCGAGGGCCGCATATTAAGTCGCTGGGCAGCCTGCTTGCGGCAGGTTTCGTACTCAACTTTAGAAAGCTGCGAAAGGCGCAGAATTTCTGCATTGACGTCGGGGCTGGGCTCGATGAACCCCGCATCGGGGGCTTCAGTTGTCATCGCAGCACCTCCTCGAAACGGCGACGAACCGCTTCGTTGCCATACAGACGAGCAAAGTCGTTCCAGTCCGTCGGCTCATCTCTTGCGACGTCATCACCGAATCGCGGAAATATGACTACGCCCTTGCACGCTCTGGCGGCTTCCGTTGCTTCGGCAATTCCCTTGTTTTCAACTCCGAAGGCGTCGTTGTCCGCCGCGAAAACATGCTGAAGGTGGGGATGTCGGCCGAGCAGGTTAACTCCGGCTGCTGACAGATTGCTGGCCATAAACGCGATCGCGACGGGAGATCCAATGGCTTCACGGATGCTCGCAGCGGTTGTAAAGCTCTCCGCATGGATAAGAAGCCGTGCATCGCTCAGACTGCCGAGCACATGGTAGCCGCCATTGATCCTTCCGCCTTTCAGGAAATACTTAGCCCCGTTGCTGTGCAGGAACTGGAGCGATTGAATGCGATCGCCATTCCAGATTGGAATCATCGCAGCCCCCCGGTGCCGCGGCCAATCATGTCCGTTGTAGACGCGAACGCCATGACGTTGGACATCTCGGCGTACTAAAGCAGGATGATCCGCGGGGGCAGCAGCAGATGCGTACCAGATGCGCTCGGCGTTCGCGGCTGCTTCGGCGGCAGCAGAAGCCTGAGCAGCCTTTCGCTCGTACGTCTTCTTCTTTATATTGCGGAGAAACGTAGCCAATTCATCTTGCGCCAAGATAGCTGCGCTGTTTGCGTCCCAACGCTCGTCCAGCTCTGAAGCCCAGTCGCCGTAGGCACCACCTAGCGCGCTCTCGAATAAAATACACCAGCCGGCCGTGTTGTGCGGACCTTTGCCCACTCCGGGAAAACGATGATACTTCCACGGGATGATGGTATGCGGCGGCCTCATGCCCGCCGCTTC
>JBJHCD010000252.1:0-7593 GCA_050485845.1 Pirellulaceae bacterium
AAGACTTCGCAAATGGGCATCTTCCCCTTTCGTGCTTTCTTGAACTTGGCGATGGTAGTTGCTGAAAGTGACCGTGCAAAGCTCGTGCGTCAACTCGTGCTGGACATCGTCATCGACACCATCAATCAGCGGACCGGGGGGAGGACGAAGTACATCAATCAGCGGGACGAGGAGTTCCTTCAGTCAGCTTTCATCGAAGAGAACTATCGCAAGCAGTTCACTGATGCGTTGCGTGATTGCGTCGACATGGGCAACTTCAAATACGCTCTCTATACCGATCGAATCTACGTGAGCATTTTTCGCGAGAAGTCGAAAGAGTATCGTAGTGTGCTCAAGTTGGAGGCGAAGGACCGTGTTCGGGCGACGTTTTACTCCGAAGTTCTTGATCTTATCGCTTCCTTCGAGAATGGACTGGCACATGCTATTCGAGACGAGTCGGTGAGACTTGGCCGGAAGCTTCGAGCAGCCGAAGTCGATGCGATCATTAGTCAATTCGAAGCACAACCACTGCTCGTGCCGCTTGTGGAAAAGGCGCGTAACAAGATGGCCAGTCGTGACCTTGCTTTTCGCGATGCGTTGCACCTCCGGTTGAAGGAATACATCACTCCGCTGCAACGGGAAGATTTCGAGCGATTTCTCGGGGACAAGAGCAAGGAACTTGCTGAGCGATTGGAAGAAGCCAAGGACGTCATGAAGCGTCTGAAGGAGCGGGAGTGATGGCATGGCTTTACATGAGTCTGAACCAAGCGATCGAAGTTCATGCCAAGACTATTGAAGTCAGTGGAGGTGGACCACTCGGACAACTCGATGTCGGTAAACTGGAGAGTGTGCTGGAACACATTCAGAACGACGACTATTACCCAGAGTTCCACAAGAAGCTTACACATTTGTTTTTCTGTGCTTGCAAGTTCCATTGCTTCGCAGATGGTAACAAGCGGATTGCGATTACGCTCTGTGCACAGATGCTCTTGATGAACGGTTATCTCGGTTCTATGAAAGCCTTCGTGTACGAGGCGGAAAACATCAGCTATCACGTCGCGGCTGGCAGAATCTCGAAAGAACTTCTTGGTGATTGGATGTTTGCGGTGTTGACCGGCCAAGTGGACGACGAGTCACTCAAGCTCCGAATCCTGCATGCAATTTCGGAGGATTGACGAGCACCCAAGCCGCAACAGTCTCCCACCGGAAAGCCAGCGATGATTTTTCTCTTCTTACCGCGTCGACAGCTTTTCCCCAGCGGTGCATCGGCATCGGCAGATTTCTCAAATCGGCTGGAAGCCACGACTTGCCGTCGCTGCCGGCCGATTTCTCTCGCCTGTGACCGAGGAAGTGCTACACTGGCCGCAAACCCCTTCGAGCTGACTGGCGTAATGTACGATTGAGCACCCGCCGGCACGCGCGGCGCCGGACCGAATGGGACGAAATGAGCGGAATCGACGGGAAGGGGCATCATCGGCGAGCGTCTGGAATCGCCCGGAAGGATGATGGCCGGTGGTTCGGGTCATCGGCTCGCAGGCGAGCCGTCCCGCGATGAGGAACGACAAAGTAGGAAATACAGAGGCAACACAAAGGACGGAAGCTCTGATGCAAGACGAGACACGTGACGCCGACTTGGAGAGAGATTTAGCGGGGGATGAAGTGGTCGAGGAGCCAGTGGCTACGGCTGAAGCGGAGACGACCGAGTCGCCCGTTGCCACTGCCGTGATCGAACCGTTCATTGGCCAGTGGAATCAGCTCGTCAGCCACACGAACTGGGAGAAGGGGCGAATCATCTGCGATTGGCGCGAGGCCCTGGAGGAGGCAGGTGCATCCTCGACCGAGTATTCGGACGAGGCCTGGAGCCGAGTGGTCGGGAATGTCACGCCGCAGCACGTGGGGCGATTGCGTCGAGTCTTCCAGCGTTTCCATGGAACGTACGAGCAGTTCCCCAGCTTACACTGGAGCCATTTCTTTGCCGCCTTGGATTGGGTGGATGCCGAAATGTGGCTGGAAGGGGCAGCTCAAAACGGCTGGTCCGTGTCCGAGACGCGGCGGATGCGTCAAGAGACGCTCGGGGCCGTGGCGACCGACGAGGACGACGCCGAAGCGATGGCCGAGGAGATGGACGAAGACGCTCCCGTATCCGGCAGTGACGCGGAGGCGAGTGAGGAGTCGAGGGCGGGGATTTCTCGCGGCGGCGACTCGGGTGAGGGGGGGACGGCCGTTGCCGAGTCGGATGACTTGGGCGACGAGGAAGAACGGGATGTCGATGACGATTCGGGGGTTGGAAGTGAACGCTCGGAATCGGGCGATTCCATGGGAAGTTCGGGCGCCGTCTCTGGTGGACGGCCGTTCGCCGATCTGCCGGACTTGCCCGATGACTTGGCGGACGCCTTTGATGCCTTCAAGCTGGCCATTCTCGCGCACAAGACAACCGACTGGGATGACGTGCGGCCCGAACAGGTCCTCGCCAGCCTCGACGCCCTGAAGAAGCTGGTCACCGGCGGCTGATTCCACTCGTACGGAAACCAACTGGTCAGGCTTTGTTCTTAGTTTCTTGGTGCCGGCACATGCCGTCAGGGAAGGGGCGGGAGTGCTCTGTGGTTCACCCCGAGCCGGGCGCGGGCTAATTTCCGCGTCAGGCAGGCGGTCGCTCCGACTGGATTTTGGCAATCGCAACGTGCTTCGCAAAATCGGCTCACCGGCAAGCTCCTCAGACCAGGCCCCACCGTTTGCGGAAGTACCATTCGGCGCCGAGGAGTCCGATCAGCAGCAGGAAGAAGAACCAGGCGTCCGTCGCGGTATCGCCGAGCCGCCACCGAGTCTGAGAGTCCAGTCGTTCCTCGGGGAGCCGGCGCTTCAGCTCCTCCAACAACTGGGGTAATTCCTCCGCGGCCACCAGCCTCCCTCCCGCCTCGCGCGTCAATCGGGCCAGTCGAGCCAGTTGGTCGGGATCCGCTCCCGGAATCGAAAGCTCCAAATCGCGATCCAAGACCTGAAAGACCACCTCCGCCCTCCCCAGTTCGCCCTCCGACGTGCGAGCGGTCACCTCCAGCGTGTAATCACCCGGCGCTTGTAGTCCGCGCAGCTCTCCGAGAAACTCCTCGTCACGCGGTCTCGGCGTCACTTCCTGCTCCATGCCATCCGGCCCGCGGATCAATCCCACCAATTCAATCCCGGTCAGCGGATCCCCCGTGCTGGTCCGTGCCCCGGCCGTGAATTCCACGGGCATTCGAGGGTGGAAGCGACGCTGCGCCATTCGGATCCAGACGTCCCCTTGCGGATCTTCGTCACGCTGAGCCAACCACAAGACCACCTGCCGCCAAAACCGCTTATGCTCCGACTCCCGACCATACTGCCACCAGAGCCGAGTGGAATCGCCGGCAAAGGCCAGCGTTCGGCCTTGGCCATATTCTCCAGCCACCAGAATCGGATCCCCTCCGGACGACTCGACCAACACCTGCGACGCATCCTTGGTCCGCAATCGATTCGCGCCACGCAACGGAGGAAGACGACTCCAGACCTCGTCGTTTTCTTCCGGCAGACCAAGTCGCGTGATGGGATGAGGCCGAACCGGCACCAAAGGGAGCCCTTGCGGTGGTTCCAAATGGAGGTCGGTGCTGATCGGACCGAGTGGATCGAGTTCCTGACGTTCAAACCTTCCCATCTCGACAGGCAAAACGTCGCGCAGTTCGGTCGAATAGTAACCCCCGGGGCCGAAGCTGTGATAACCGCCGATCATCATCACGCCCCGCCCCTGCTCGACCGCCTGGCCAAGTGCCCGCAGGTCCTCCGCGCGAAACGCGGTGGCATCGATGTTCTCGATCAGGAACAGATCAAAGGTGGGATCGCGAAACAAATCGCCGCGATCATCCGGCCATCTCTGCCGATGGCGAGGATCGATGAACAGATGCTGGAGATCGATATCGGGCGATGATCCCAGCGACCAACGCAAATACCGCTGCTCACCCACCAGATTCCCATAGAGATAAGCGACCTTGAGACCTCCATCCCGAACCGACAAAAAGGAGGTCAGCGCGTTGTTCGTCGTTACCAACTCACCCGCCTGCTCCGGAACTCGCATCGTCAGTCGATAGTTCCCGGGCAACTCCGGCGTCACCGGAAACTCGACCGGAACCTGCTGGCCATCTTCCCGAGCCATCACGTTCCGAGGTCCCAGCACGCGCGTCTCCCCTTCCGGATCCTCGACCACCAGTTCCACCGGAATCTGCTGATTCGCATATCCTTGGACGCGAATCACGCCCCGAACCGTCAGCTCGTTTTTGACGAAACCCGCATACTGCTCGGGCAAGTTTTCCACCGCGACATCGCGCGATTGGGCCGCGTCCCCAGGGGGGCCGAACGGGACCGTATACAGCGGTGTTCCCATGCGGGCCAGTTCCCGCCCTGCCTGATGCATTTCCACGGGCGGGTCGAAGGCCGTCTGCACTCCGTCACTTAACACAATCACCGCCCCCAACCGGCGTCCCAACTCTTGCCGCAATGCGGCGTCGATCGACCCCCCGATATCGGTCTCATTTCCCTCGGGTTGCTCCGGCAACTCCAGTTGCCCTCCTCGTAGTTCCACGCGCTGAAGTTCGCGGTCAAAGCCGTAGACCTTCACTTCGAACTGCTGCTGCAGGTCGACCAGACCGGGCGTCGCCGCTCGCAGCGCTTCCCGCTGTGCATCCCACCGAGTCATCTCGGAGGCGACATGCGGCAGCAGCATGCTTCGTGAAACATCCATCAGAACCACGATCGATGCCGACTGGGCCATGCTGCGAGTCAGCACCAAGGTCGGCCGCAGCAAGGCGAGGATCATCAGGAGGATGATGGCCCCACGCAGCCCCATCAGCACTCGCTGACGCGTTGGTGTCAGCTTCCCGAAGGTCGGATGCAAACGGAGCAGCGCCAGTAGTCCCACGGCCATTAACAGGGCCAGAAGGTAGCTTCCGAGCACGGGCTGGAGGTACCAGGACCCTGTCATGTCGCTCGCACCTCGCGCTGCCGATAGAAGCGATTCGCCAGTAAGTGCTCCATCCCCAAAACAATCGTCAGCAGAATCACCAGCAGCGGGTAGATCTCGCGCCCCATCCGCTGGCGCCCCTGTGCCCGCTCAATCTGCTCCCGTTCCCGCACGGATTGATATCCTTCCGGGCCGAAAGCATCTTCCAATCGCTCCGCCGGGGCTCGATCCAGTCGAGTCGACTCGGCGGGAAGATTCGCGCTGAATCCGCGGAGGATGATCCCCCCACGATTTCCCTTGAGACGATATGCCCCGGGTGACTCCGTGAATCGGATCTGAATCGCGCCATCCACGCCCGCAACGTCGTACAGGTCACCCTCCGGTGGAAACAACTGATACCTTTCCGGCTCCAGGTCCTCGCGGTGCGAAAGCGTTACCGTTTGCCCCGTGAGGTAGTTCAGCTTCTGCTCGCCGCTGGAAACCAGATACAGCAGCATCTCGTTCACCAGAATGAATTGCGGCCAGGGATTCTCGCCGAAAGCGAATTCATTCCAAGGAACTCGGCCGGCAGGTCGAGCGGTGTCCGACAAGGGAGTCGTCATCGTGATGACTCGCCCCCGCCCCACGATCCGCTCGGCCAAGGCAACTTGTTGATTGCTGTAGCGGGCGATCACCTGGGCATCCTCCGCCAAGGGATCAAGTACCCAGTGGCGAAAGACGGGAAAGGCATTCCAAGGAGTCCCTTCGGCAATCGGACGGAAAACGGTCAACATCGGATGCTGGAAATTGCTCGGCGCCAGGAAGACTTCACGCTCCGACGCCCGCCACTGCCTGGCCATTCGCCCAGCCAGCAGCGAGCTGGCCACGTCACTGCTGGTGAACGTGGGACCGGATCGAGCGTGACTTCCCAAAATCAGCGCCAAGCCTCCACCCTGCTGCACGTATTCCGACAGGCGATCCCAATCCGAGTCGGTGAGCGGGGGTGGGTCGAGCAAACAGACGGCGGCGTAATCTTCCAGAGTGACCTTGTCCAAATCCGCCGTCCGGACTTGCATGCAATCGAACCTCGCCAACCCCTGCTCGCGCAAATCGAATGGGGCCAGCGATTCCGCGACAAACCGCTGTGAGGCATTTTCGGGCGCCGCCAGCAACACGGGCCAGGCCTCTTGAACCTGGATCGTAAAGTGTCGAACGTCATCGATTCCCAGCCCGTCCTCACCCAGCACGCGAACCATCCCGTGATGCACGCCGGTCGGAAGTCCCTTCACTGAAAACTGCAACGGCTCGGTCCCACCCGCCTCCAATTCGACAACCGTGCGAGCACGCTGACGTCGCTCGGGCGTGATCACTTCTCCATCTCGAATCAGCGGCAGGGACGAGTCGGGTTCCTCCACCAAAAGCTCAACCACTCGCTCGCCGGACATCCCTTGGCTGATAATCTCCGTTTCCACAAGCAGCTCACCGTCTCGCGGGATGGTCTCTTGGGCCAAGCGGAGATCTCCCAGGCGAATGTTTCGCGGATTTTCGACCCCCACGTCGATCACAAACACCGAAACGTCATCAGCCTCTTCGAATCGCTGCCGCAAGGCCGCTAACTCTTCCTCGGGCCAGGCCCCTTCCGCTCGGTCCGTAAAGACATAGATCTCTTTGTGGGGCTGAGCACTTGTCTGAGCCAGATTGAGACCATCTTCAATCACCTGGGGAAGCGGCCGAGGAGCAGGGCTGACCTGCAATCGTTCGGCGGCTTGAGCGGCAGCGGATGCGTCGAGCGAAAAGACAGCGGTGCGAGTTTGTGAGTCCAGCACCGCGACTTCACTGTCCGCTGGAAGCTGACCGATCAGCCACCGAGATACCTCCCCGGCCTGTTCGAGCCGAGTTTTGTTTTCATGGCGGTAGGCCATGCGGGGCGAGGTGTCAAAGACCAGCACGGCCGCCACGGGGGCTGCCTGATGTCCCAAGTTGCTGGGAGTTCCCCCCAGGGCGACCAGCCCGGTCATCAAGGAACTCCCACCCAAAATGAGCGCCAGGGCAAGCAGTCCCCCCGTCAAAGCTCGGCCGCGATCGCCGACATAGGCCAGGGCGGCGAGCGAGGCGGATAGCAGGGCGAGCCCCCCGAGGCTTCCCACGGCCATCCAGGTGCCCAGCAATTGGGACGCAAGACTGGGACGAGCCAGCGCGGCCGCCGCCAAGACAACGGCAGCGCAGCGCAGGGCCAGGAGAATCCAGCGCTGCACGTTCAATTTTCGAGTATTGGACTCCCGGCGGGGAACCACGAATCGGATAGCCGGAAACTCGACACGGCGCGGCTGCCGGCGCATCGTTAAATGCAGAATGATGGGGAGCGCCACGAACAGCGTCCCCACCAGCAGACTCGCATTGACTAGCGCCATCGCGGTTCCATCCCCTTCACCGGCATCACGCGAACTCTCCCTCCTAAAACCTCGCCTGACGGCTAACCAGATACTCTGTCAACGCGCGATCAAACCGCATGCTGGTGTCGACCGGCACGTAGTCGATTCCAGCCTGAAACGATTCTCGCTTCAGACGGCCGCGGAATGCCTCCAGCTCCGCCTCGTAATCCTGCTGATACCCCGAAGCATCTACTTCGATATGCTCCTCCGACTCGGGGTCATACAACTGTACCAGCC
>JBJHCD010000253.1:0-4398 GCA_050485845.1 Pirellulaceae bacterium
TCCCCATCGAAGTCAACCGCTTCCAGAAAGTCCGCCATCACCAACCTGGGCCGCGAGTTCGACAAGGGACCAGTTCGTGACAGGATCGAGGGACGAACTTACAACGAACCGCTGGCGAACCACAAGAATTCGTCTTGGGCTGACAAAAACATGTAGGACAGAAGAATATTTTTGTCCGACATTTTTTTGTCAGCAAAGGACCACGCGAATAGCACCTCCCACCAACCTCGATGTCGCCAGGAAGGTCTTGTGGCGACGAGTTACTTCGTGGCCCCGACACGTGAACGTCAACGACTGCCAGCCCGCTTTATGCCCCGTAAAGTTCCGAAAGGATCGGAAGTGCCAACGCGCCGAACGACGGATGGTTCATGATGATGGCCAAGCAAACCCAACAGTGCCCGTACAGCCATGGGCCGTCGGCCGGGCCGGGTGTGGGATGATGATGCACGTTGGCAACTTCGATTGGGTCGCCCGGTGAGAGATCCTCACGCCGGTAAAAGGGGAATCGACCCCATTGCGACAACGGGGAGGGAGAGGCCCTCTCACTGCTTCAAGCTGCCGTCAGTAGGGTTGTCGAGTTGGCTGGGCGAGCCATTCCTGAAACAGTTGGCGACAAGGTTCGACCAGCAGTCCGCTCTCCAACTGAACGGAACTTCCTCCCAAGTCGAGCAGACGTTGAGCGGGAAGTTGCAGTTCATTGAACCCTGCCTCGGTCGCGTCGGAAATCGACGCTCCGAAGTACACCGTCTGAACTCGAGCCCAGTGCAGAGCGGCCATGCACATCGGGCAGGGTTCACACGTGGTGGCCACGACAGCCCCTTCGAGGAAGACTTCCCCCAGGTGCAGGCAAGCGGCACGCAGAGCGTTCATTTCCGCATGGGCCGTGATATCCGGGCCGGTAAGGACGGTGTTATGCTCACAGGCCAGTAGTACATCGTCCTTGGCGATCGCGCAACCAAAGGGGCTCTGGCCAAGCGAGATTCCCTGTCGGGCTTTCTCGATGGCCCGTTTCATGAGTTCTTCGGGGGCAATCATCTCACGGGCCCGTCCGCTAGGAAGCGGCCAAGTCTTGGTGAACCTGGAGAAACATCCGGTACATGCAGTCGAGGTAGGTCTCCGCTTCGTCCAGCGGCATGACCAACGGCGGACTGACTCGAATCACCTTCCCAGCCAAGGGACCCAGCAGGTGGATGGCAAGTCCCTCGGAATCTCCGAGGTAACACTGCTTGACGCAGGCATTGGCGACTTCGCTGGCCGAGTGAGTCCCGATGGAGGCACACTCAATTCCCCAGACGCAACCCTCTCCTCGGACCTCCGCGACGATACCGGTTTCCTGGAGCCGCAACAGCCCGCGCTCAATCACCTCGGCCAACTTGGCGGAATGTTCGAGAACATGGCCATCGGCGAATTCGTCCAGCGTGGCGAGGACGGAGGCGGCCGAGAGTGGGTTGGCGCTCCAGGTATCCGAGCCTTCTCCGAAACCGAGTCGCCCGAACACATCCGCCCGACCGACGGCGGCGCTGACGGGTACTCCATTGCCAAGTCCTTTGCCGAGGCAAACGATGTCAGGTTCGATGCCGTAGTGCGTGAAGGCGAATAGGGGCCCCGTGCGGCCGAAATTGGCCTGAATCTCGTCAAGGATCAGGAGGATGTCGTGCTGGCGGCAGAACTGCTGCAGCAGTTGCAGATACTCGGGTTGCGGATGATAAGAACCTCCGCCACCCAGATAGGGTTCGGTCACCAAGCAGCAGATCCGGTCCCCCAACTCCTGGTGGAGGCTTTCGAGTTCCTGTTGATAGGGGCGAAGGTCCAGCGGTTGCCGCCGACGCTGAAGGTTCTGACACTCCTCGGTGGGAAATCCGATAAACCGCACTCGGGGATCACGCTCGGGGTCATTTTCCGTTCCGGTGATTGCCCCGGCGAGTCCTTTCTTGCCGTGGAATCCCTTGCGAGTCGCCAGAATCATATCCTGGCCGGGCCGGCGCTTCATCGCCGCCCAGAGAGCCTTCTGCACGGCCTCGCTTCCACTGGCCGCCCACATGACATGCTCCATGCGGGCTCCTCCCGGTTCGGCCTGCAAACAGGCCACCAGTCGCTCACTGGCTCGAACCTCGAGTTCGGTAACGGCGTTGTAGGCGGTGAGAGGGGCGGCCTGGATAAATGGATCCGAGGTCTGAAGGTCCTCGACCCCCAGATAAGCCATCATGTTCCGCCACCAGCGCGACGGATTGTGGCCGAGATTGGCGACCAGAACACCCGAAGTGAAATCGGCCAGCTTGCGACCTTCCGGAGTCCAATGGTAGGAACCCGCACTCTTGGCCAGTACCGCCAAGGAGGGTGTGTAGGTTCGCAGCGAACGAGGCTCCACCTGCGCGGTTACGCGGCGAATCTCATTGGAAGCCTCTTCTCCCTCATGACAGATCGCCGTCACAAGTTCCTCTTTCACAGTCGTCATCTCGACAGTACCTCAGTAGACCTCTGTAGCCAAGTCAATCTCAAACGGGTGGAGAATAAAGGACCTCGGATTCTCCACCAGGGACCCGCAGCACAAGCCCGCCTTGCCCGCCATTCACTTCCACCACGCAGTTGGGTGTCCCCCGAGCGTGACGCTCGAGGATGGCCTCCATCGCCTGCACGGCGGCGACCACCTGTCGGTCGGCGGATAGATCATTGTATCCCAGTTGGCTCATTTCCCGCACGCGCCGCGATCGCTCCTCAGGACTGCCCCCCATTTCCGCATAGGCAACTTCACGAGCGAACCACTCGAGTACCTCGATTCCATAACCACGCTGCCGTCTGGTTCCGTCGGGTTCAACAAACGTCGCGTTATAGTGATTGTTAATGGAGATCTTGATGTCGAAGGGAGTTTTCTCTTCGACGGTGCATTCCACTCCGCGCTTGCGGCTATGCCCATTCCAGTTTCCGTTGTCAAACCGGAACTGCACTTCCTGTTCGACATACCCTGGGAAATTGTCCGGCGTGACCCAACTGGTGTGAATGTCGAAGGCGGCTTCGCGGCCCGAGTCATAACGGTAGATCAACCGCAATTGGGTCGAATCCCAGGTATTTCCGTCGGCGGGTCCCACTATGCCACGTTGTCCCGAGCAGGAGACGGAGATCAGCTGCCCACCGAACGTGTAGTCAATCAGCTTGATGTAGTGAACCGCCACGTAGGTTCCGGGATTGCGTCCCTGAATCCACTCGGCAAACTGGGCACCTGAAATCTGTTTGGGCTCGAGCAGACTGCAGTAGCCGTTGTTGACATGCTGGAGGACCCCATCGACCACCATCGTGCGGAGCCGTTTGTGGTCGGGATCGAAGAGTTTGTGATAGACCACCTTGGCCAAAACCTCTCGCTGTCGGGCCAACTGGACCAGTTGGTCGAGTTCCTCGAGGCAAAGGACCGAGGGCTTTTCAATCAAGATATGCTTCCCGGCTTGGAGGGCCTCCCAAGCGGCCGCGAAGTGGCGGTCATCCGGTGTTGCGATGCAGACAAAGTCGACGCCCAACTCGAGCAACTGCCGCATGGCGTCTGGTTCTTGAATGACCGCAAACTCGGCAATCCGCCCCTGAGCCGCATCGCGATACGCGGCCGCCCGTTTCCCCGTGCGACTGGCGATACCGGTCAGTTCGACTTCGCAAAGTCCGAAACGCCGGTCGTACAAGCCATCGGCTCGGACGTTTTCGAAAAAAGGGCGGTAGGTCTCGTCAAAGATCATCCCGGCGCCGACCATGCCCGCGCGGAGTTTCTGGAAACGATCCGCGGAGCCCGAAGTGGTGGAGTGTGAACTGTTCATGGAAATCAGAATAGCGAAGGACCGCCGGAATTACCAGAAGCATAAGCGACCGGGGGGCGGCCGACTCGGCTGGGACGTGGCCGACGTCGCCCCTTGCATCGGAGCATCCTGGGTTCCACAATGGCCACCTCCGAGTAACCACCGGGCATGCCGCCTTCCCCACCTCTCGACCACCACCTCTCACCGGAGCCAGACCAATGACTTCCACGCCGCAAGTGATTCTCTCCGGCTTTGCCGATGAAGCCGCCATTGCCAAGACCGCAGAGCAGCAGTTTGCCGCCTTCGCCGCCTTGGGCCTGCAGTACTACACCATCCGCTTCATCGATGCCGGTCAGGGGGTGAAGAATGTGATGAAGTTGACCAAGAGCGAAATTGCTCATGTTCGTGAACTGCAGGACCAGTATGGTTTGAGCGTGGCGACGCTCGGGTCGCCCATCGGAAAAGTAAAATTATTGGATGTGGATGATGGCACCAAAAACGAGTACATCCCCTTCAAGCAGTACCTCAGCCAGCATGTCAGCAAAGCGTGTGAACTGGCGCTCGCCTTCGAGACCAAGCTGATTCGTGGCTTCTCCTTCTACCATCCTCGCCAGGACGACCC
>JBJHCD010000253.1:4408-7548 GCA_050485845.1 Pirellulaceae bacterium
GCCCAGCACCTCCCTCAAGCGGTCGATCAGCTGGGACAGATTGCCGAGGCGTGCCATCGCCATGATTTGACATTCGGCTTGGAGATCGAGGCGAATCTGATCGGCCAAACCGGCGACCTGCTGGCCGAGATTCACAAGCAGGTGAATCACCCCGCCATGGTGCTGATTTACGACGCTGGAAACGTCGTAACGCAAGGAGTGTTGGCCGATGAAGTGATGCGGCAGTACCGAGTCATGAAGCCGGGCATTGGGTGGATGCACATCAAGGACTATCGGCATCCAGCACCGGTCCAACGCACCGGACATGTTGACGAAGACGCCCTGAAGCACTTCGTCCCCTGTGACCTTGGAGATAGCGGTCACGAGGCGATCCTCCGCGACTTCAAGGACATCCTTCCCAAACTGGAGAAGCGGTTGCAGAAGCGGGGAATCCCGGGCGTCTTCCTGGACCTCGAGCCCCACGTCAAGGGGGGAGGTCAATTCGGCGGATTCAGTGGCCCGGATGGAATGGGAGTTGCCCTCCGCGGACTCTGCCGGACCCTCGACTATGTCGGTATCGACTACCACCTCCGCGACTTCGAGGACATTCTCGCCACTCGCTGAGGGGTGGGAGAATCTCAATCGAACCGTACGGCCTGGATAAGATTTCCTGAAAATATCGCCAATCCCCGCAAAGATGATTTACATCTCGGCGGGGATTTTGACGATTACGGGAAAGCATCCGATTGTGTCGGCGAGATATGGTTTTTCAAACGGGCAGGCGCCCATGAGAGAAGAACCGCAAAAGTGTCCCGCGTTCGCCAGCGGTTGTGCCGGACCGAATCCATGGGAATGACCTTGCTGTAAGCAATTCCTATTTAAGGACTTGCGCAAATCAGCCAAGCCTTCGAGTCGGTCAGGGGGGCGGAATTCGTTTTCAAGACTGATCTTTGCAGTGCTGCGTACTATAGTTGGTGTGCCCGAGGACTGTCCTTTGGTGAGATACCAACCAAACGACGGCAGTGCTCGGGAACGGAACGAGGCTTAAAGAGGTTTTCTCATGATGTCCATGGACGATAGCGACACAGGGATGGACGAAGCGCGTTCGGACAAGCAAGGTGTCGAGAACATGAATAAGAGGAAAGATGCCATCTTGAAGTTGCGGCAGGTACTCATCCGCCGGCGCGACGCACTGCGCAAAGCCCTGGCGGGGGACCTGAGTTCACTCAAGGAATTGCGGGCTCAATCGGGTGGCGACGCCGCCGACATTGCCCTCGACGCATCCCAAGACGAAATCAGCTCCCAACTGGCGGAAGTCGAAAGCCGCGAGTTGGCTCAGATTGAAAACGCGTTGGAACGGATGCGCAATGGAGTTTACGGGTTGTGCGAGGCAACCGGGCGCCCCATTCCCATGGCTCGCCTTCAGGCCCTCCCCTATGCCACGATGTGCATCGAGGCACAGCGAGAGGCGGAAAAACGGGGACGCTACGGACGCTCCGCGGTGGACTGGAGTCGAGTGCAAGAGTCCGATCCGGACGATAGCGACGTGGCGCTGAACGATTTGGAAATCGACGTTTCCTGAGCGGGTTTCGCAGGACGAATTCGCACGCTCGTTGACGAGGGGCGATAAGTTCCTTGTTGGGAGGCAACACGAGATCCCGGTTGTCGCTC
This sequence comes from Pirellulaceae bacterium, assembly GCA_050485845.1. Taxonomy (GTDB): domain Bacteria; phylum Planctomycetota; class Planctomycetia; order Pirellulales; family Pirellulaceae; genus JBJHCD01. The sequence goes on from JBJHCD010000253.1 coordinate 6,059, forward strand.
ACCACAAAGCCAATCCACGGGAGCCAGCCACTTGCTGGCTCCCTTTTTTTGCCCGGTACCCTGGATCGACCTCCGGACTCGTCGCCACCCTGTAGGGTCACGCGGATCGGTGGGTCCGCGCGATGGCACGATTTCGGAGGGATGGCTACGAAACACCTCATCCCGCTCGACACTTGCAAGTTACTCACTCCGATTGGCCCCCCGTAGGGAGATCGCGTATGGAGCCGAGGGTTCGGTTCAAAGTTGCTCGACGTCGATCCATGCGAATCCAGGCACTCACGAACGTCGTGCTCGCTGTCGCCACGCTCGTCTGGATTCCCGCTCCCGCGTGGAGTCAGTCTCAGACTCGGGCCCAACGGTCGGACTTCGGGACCCTGTCGGAGCAAGAGCGGGACTCGGCGTACGACGAGATTCGAGCGGATGTGGAATACTTTGAGAGAAAGGGAAACGTCCTCCGCCGGGTCGTGAAACTGGTTCGTCCGACAGTCGTCCATATCGAAGCAGCGAAGTCTAGCCGGACGGGGCGTCCCAACCGCCGGTCCGTGGAAGAAGCGGGGTCGGGCTTTATTATCAAGCTCAATGGACAGTATTTCGTCCTGACGAATCGGCATGTCGTCAAGGATTCCGAGTTATCCCAGATCCATATCCGAACCGCCGATGGAGTACGGCTTTCCGCCAGGGCGATCTGGTCGGACCGGGGAACGGACATTGCCGTGATGGAAGTGACCGGCTCCGATCTGGTGCCGGCTCGACTGGGCGATAGCAACGCGATGGACATTGGAGATTTCGTGTTGGCTGTCGGCAGTCCGTTCGGCCTGAGCCATACCGTCACCTTCGGGATCATCAGTGCCACGGGGCGACGAGATCTCGAGCTAGGCGAAGAAGGAGTGCAGTACCAGGATTTCCTGCAGACGGATGCCGCCATCAATCCCGGAAACAGCGGGGGTCCGCTGCTGAACCTGCGAGGCGAAGTGATCGGCGTCAACACGGCGATCGCGAGTTCTTCCGGAGGGAGTGAAGGGATCGGTTTCGCCATCCCCGTGAACATGGTCCTGACGGTGGCCAAGCAGTTGATCGAGACCGGGGGACAGGTCAATCGGGCCTACGTCGGTGTTCACCTCGACTCGCAATTCTCGCTCGAAGCCGCTCGGCGTCTGGGCCTCCCCCGGCGGACCGGCGCTCGAGTTACCGGAATTACTCCGCATTCTCCCGCCGCGGAAGCTCGCCTCCAGGTGGATGATGTCATTCTGGAATTCGACGGCACCATCATCCATGACGACAACCATTTGATCAATCGAGTTGGTTTCACTCCCGTCGATCAGGAAGTGGATCTGGTGATCCTGCGTGACGGCCAGCAACGTGTCATCCAATTGCGAGTCGGCAACCGCAGTTTTTTCGAACGCGAATGAACTCGGGCTCCATCTGGCCACGCGGAATCAACCGTCAAGCAAATGATACCTGTCGGTGAACTCGGATCGGCCGACTTGGGC
>JBJHCD010000254.1:0-543 GCA_050485845.1 Pirellulaceae bacterium
CTTCTCGGCCAGCCGCGATTCGGGTGCTTCGATCAAAATCGGACAGACGTGAACTCCCCGGTCCGTTACGATCCGGCTGTGACTGCAGAGCAACTGGGAGACGTCATAATCGACCAGCATCTCGGCCGTCACCCGTTCATGCGGCAGATACCCGCGACTCCGCTGCTCCTCGGCTCCCAAATGGAGCGTGGGCAAGATCTTCAGCCGAGGTCGTTGGTAGCCGATCGCCCGCAGCATTTCGACAAACGCCCCCACCACTCGCTGTTCTTCCTCCCATTTCCAAGTTCGCGCGGCGGTGATGATCGGCAGAAAGCCGTGGGCCACCAGCCGCTCGATTCCCCGAACCGTCCGGTCGAAAGTTCCTTCGCCTCGAATCGGATCGTTCGTTTCAGGAGTGAAGCCATCCAGCGACACGCGAAATTCGAGTGAGAAGCCGGTCTCCCGTTCCCGCTCGGCCAACTGCCGCAGCCACGGCTCCTTCAGCACCGATGCGTTGGTCAATACAGTCGCCGGTCCGAAGCGGAGCGTCTCTAGCAATATCGG
>JBJHCD010000254.1:553-7541 GCA_050485845.1 Pirellulaceae bacterium
CCTTCACCCCCAGGCCGACCGACTCCTCGAGATAGCCTCGCACCACTTCCAGGGAAAGAAAGCCGAAAGAATCGTTCTTCGGACTGCAACGAATGAAACAGTGATGGCAGGTGAAATTGCAGAGCGTCCCGGCAACCTGAAACCACAAGTGATCCAGGTGCTCCATGGGAAGCCAGGGCACCGAGTCATCGCCGGCTGGTGGTTCTCCACCAGTCGCGCGAGAATCCCCAGGTCGCTCGACCAGCTTCCCCTCCCCGTCGTCCGCTAACTCATCCATTGCATTCCGTTCATTGAGTTCCTGTAATCCCTGTAATTCCTGTGATTCCTTGGCGGTCTCTTTCGCCTTCTCTCTTGCCATCTCTCTGTTCCCTTCCTCTCCCTGGGGGTCGAATGAGCCGGAGGTGACCGGAGTAAGCAGTCGCGTCTTTCGCCGGAATCGCATGGCCAGTCGGAAGGCGTCATCGGGGTAGGCTCCGAGCACCGGCGTAAAGGTCCAGATCGGCACGTTCGCCAATCACGGAAAAGAGATCGCGAATTTGCCGCAGCCCCTCGGCATACAGGAACTGCGAGTTACGGCCGTAGCTCTTGGCTCCCAACACATAGAAGTGTGGCTCGGGCGTCATCAAGGCCTCCGGACCCTGGCCCCCCAGGCTCAGGCAATCGGCCGTGGGCTGACTGAGCAATCGGCTGGCCAGCTTCATCGGTCCCTCCGTGGCGTAACAGAGATGAACCTGAAGCTCGGAGACCAAGCTCCAGTCACCCCGGTAACCGACCAACCCGAGCAGCTCGTCGAACGGCTCCACTCGTATCCCCTTCCCGTCCCCCCCTTGGTCGTCAGGGGGACCGGAAAGTTGCACTTCCCAGCCCGACTCCGTTCGCCGGATCGCTCGGACCTGGGCCGCCGGTTGGTGACACAACCAATCCGCTCCCTCCGAGACCAACTGATTTACTTCTCGAGCCAACTGATCCCGCAGCGGCAGCGGATCCTCGGCATGACGAATGACGGGTCCGGACGGCGAGTTGGAAGTAGCTGGAGTCAGCCAGACCAAGTGAGTCTCTGGAAACTGGGCGGCCAGATCCCGCCAGGCTTGAACGGCAGTGGCGGCCGAGTAGCCGCTGCCGACCAGAAGCGTCCGGCGCCCCGCAAAGCGATCTCGGTCCTCCCCCAAAACATCCGGGAGATGGGTTGAAATCATCGGGCGAAGTCCCATCTCGCCCAAGGCGGGGGCCCCACCCGGTCCGAGCCAGTTAGGTGTGCCATACACCCCTGTCGTATCGATCACAATATCGGCCGTCTCTTCTCGCTCGTTCCCATCGGCCGTGCGAACCAGAATGCGAAAGGGGGTCTCTTCCCGTTGCTCGTCCCCCACCCAATCGCTCTTGGCCGCGCCCCAGCGTGTAACGGAGAGCACGGTCGTCTGCCGCGACAGTTCATCGGACAGCAGATCCGTCTCCGAGAGCGGTAGAAGGTACCGATCGACCCACTCGCTACCGGTGAGATAGGCATTGTCGTCGGGAGCGCGATAGTCTTCATCTTGAGCGGCCAGTGCGGCGCGGCCCAGCGTCGAGCAGTTCATCGAGAAGGGAGTAAACATCCGCACGTGCCCCCAGCGGCGCACATGTCCCGCAACTTCGCCCTGTTCAAAAATGCGTACCTGGTACCCAAGAAAGCGGGCATAGAGCGCGGCCTCAAGCCCGATCGGGCCGGCCCCCAGAACCGCAATCGTGGCCGGAGTATCAAATGCCATGTTCGAACCACCCCAGTCGCATCATTCCCGTCAATCCTTGTTCTTCGTTGGTCTTATTGTTCTTCAAGTTCTTCTTGTCCTTGCCGTTACGGTCCAAGGGCTGACTGGTCGCCGTGTACAAAACAACGTCAGGCCCATCACCGCCAAGCATAGCTGCAATCCCGATTTGTGGACAACCCGCGATTCACCCTTGCAGGGCCGCGGAAACCGGGGTCTGACCATGCCGCAACAGGCTGAAGGGAGCCAAGTCGACATCCAAGGGTTGCTGCAACATCAACTGCCGCATCACGACCGCCGTGGCCGGCGAGAGGTAGAGTCCGCTACGATAGTGCCCAGCGGCAACAAAGCCGTTTCGAGTTCCGCCGATGCGGCCGAGGTAGGGAAGGCCATCCAGCGTACCAGGACGCAGCCCCGCCCAACTTTGCACCGGCAACTTGTCGGCCAGGGGTGGCAGGAGGCCCGAGGCAAACCGCCGCAGATCGGCCAATCCCTCCTCCGTCGTCAATTTCTGAAATCCGGCTTCTTCCTCGGTGGAGCCGACCAGTAGATGCCCGTCCGCTCGAGGAACCACGTATCGCGAACCTTCATTCAACACGCAGTGGAACCAGGAGTTCTCCAAGCGATACAGCAACATTTGCCCTCGAATCGGCAGGATCGTTGTCCGGGCCAGTCGCAACCGAGCGAGAATTTGTTGCGTCCAGGCTCCCGCACAGACACAAAACTGGTCGGCGGTCACTTCCCCGACGTTGGTGATGACCCGGCCCAGTCGATCGTCGATCCACGCCCAGTCTTGGACGGCATGCCCCGGCAGCAGTTCGACGCCCCGCCTCCGACAGGACTCGGCCAACGCTCGCAAATGCCATGGATTTCGCACTTGCCACTCGCCGGGAAGCCAACAGCAATATCGAATCTCGGGAAGGAACTCGGCCAATTTCGGTTCAGCGGAGGCCAGTCGGTCGGCATCCCATTGCTCCACCTCGATCCCCTCGTCCTCCCAGGCGAAAGACATCCCCCGCAATGCGGCGGCTTCCCCTGGACTCCGAGCCAGATAGAGTCCACCGCAACGAGCGAACCCAGTATCGATCCCGGTCTCTTCCCGCAACTCGGCCGCCCACCGCGGGTGCAGTTCCATGCTCAACCCGCGCAGTTGATCATAGGAATGCTCGGCAGTCGCTCGATTCGCGGGGGGCAAGATTCCAGCACCCGCCCAGGAAGCCTCCTGACCAATGGGACCTTGATCCAGAACCGCCACTCGCAAACCGCTCACCGCCAATTCTCGAGCGATCGAGAGCCCGATGACTCCGCCTCCCAGAACGGCCACGTCATACCTAGAACGTCTTTCACTCACGCTAGAACTTTCCACCCCCCACAACCGATATGTCCGTTCAACCTACTCATCCTTCGCACGCCCTGGTGAACCGGGCAAGTCCCGGACGAGTACGGGAAAAATCCCGGACAAGTGCCGGACAAGTGCCGGAAAAATGCCGAAAAAATTCCGGACGCAAGCCAAGCGAGATACGGTCAAGCAACAGATAACTCGCGAGGGACAGTCAAGGCGCCCGTGCCGGTCCCCTCGGTGACCCGATGATCGCGTCAATCTCAGATTGAAGCAGGGCTTCGGCCGAGCCGACAGGGGCCGCGAGGTCGGAAAGTTCTCGTTGCAACCGAATCAGGTCTTCCCAACGATCCACATCAAAGCCGACCTTCAGTGGATAATAAGCCAGTCCCTGCTGGTTCAACAGGTGCTGCGTCCAGGCGAAGACCTGAGCCGTCCCCCAGGGGACTCCCGAGAAAATGGGGGGTGGTTCACCGGAAATCCCCAACAAGTAATAGCCTCCGTCCTCGGCAGGTCCCAAGACGACCGGATAGTCGTCCAATGCCCGCCATGCCTCTTCCATCCGCTCGGAGGAGAGGGTGGGCATATCCGAGCCGATGAGAATCACCTTCTCCGCCCCCCTCTCTCGGGCTCGACGCACAAACCGCTCCATCCTTGCTCCCAAATCCCCGATGCCCTGTGGCTCAATCCCCCACAGCCCTTGACCGATCGCCGGGTCGTTGCAGAGCTGACGGAATGCTTCCGCTCGGTCGTCGGGAGCGAAGACCAGAGTCCGAACATCCCCCTGTTGCCTTAGGTTGCGTAGGAGATGGACGAGGAACCGGCGACTCAGCTCGGCCGCCCTCTCATCGCCGATGGTCGTGCCTAGTCGAGTTTTGCTTTGGCCCGGCTCCCAATATTTGGCCATGATTCCCAAGCAGCGACTTTCCCGACTCTCACTGCTTCCCGAACTTCTCCGCGGACACGCCGCCATGACCTCTTCTGCTTCCCCGGGCAAATTGGTTCTTTTCGAGCTGAGCCATTTCTGGGCTGCTGTGAACCAGCGTTTCCAACCTTGCGAGCTGGAATTTCCGGAGTCGGCGCGACTCTTGGGAGAACCACCCTCGGTGTTCGGCCTCCTCGTCCCCCATCCGCTCGGAGTCTCCTTGGCGGCAGGATTCTGGCCGGGCTCGGGAGGTCTTGAACGCAGGAGTCGCTTCAGCAGTACCTCGCTGACTCGGCCACGAAATCGGACCTTCCCTCCGATGACCACGACCGGAACACACTCGTTGTACAACTCCACCAGTTTCGGATCCTGGTCGATATCAATGAGCCTGGGACGGACCCCCTGTTTTCGCAACAGATCGTGCGCCACATCGCAGAGGTGGCATCCTTGACGGGTATAGAGGATGACGTCGAACGTCTCGGCGGCCGGCGTCCCCGGCTCGGATGGGCGATTATCCACCAAATTTTTCACCATTTTTTCTGGAAAAACATTTGCAGTTCGGCACCGACATTGTTTTACTCGGAAGAATCACCTCGAGGAAACCGCGAGGAAAGTGAACTCAAATTTCGGCGTTGTCGGGATTTTGAGCTAGAATGCTAGAATGAATGGATACTGGAGTACGACAGGGGCAGCGAACCACTCCAGGCATCAAGTGGGGGGAATCTCCTGTCCAGCCAAAGAGGCCGAACCGAGCTTTTCGAGCGGATTGAGTCGAATCGAGCGGGTCGAGCGAATCGAGTCGAATCGTAGAGTTGGTTGGTGGCTGGGACGGGGATCTCGGGAAAAGGACTGTCTGGTACGCGCAGTGGAGAGGCGAAGGGGGTGAGAGCCCTCGACTTCCCATGTCGTTGATTTCTACCGACGAATTTCTGAATCTTCTTCGGCGAAGCAAGATCGTCGAGGCTCAGTCGCTGGAGAAGGCGCTCTATTTCCTGCAAGCTCAGGGGGGTGGACAGCTCGTCTCCGAGTCGTCTGGTTTAGCCGATCAGTTGGTCGAACTGGGGCTGATCACTCACTGGCAGGCTGAGAAATTGCTCGCCCGCCGCTACAAGGGCTTCTTCCTCGGTCGCTACAAGCTCCTGGACCAAATCGGTTCCGGGGGGATGAGCCGCGTGTTCTTGGCTGAACACCAGATGCTGCATCGCCGGCGAGCCCTCAAGGTGCTGCCTCGTGAGCGGGTGCGAGATTCGACCTATCTGGCTCGATTCCAACTGGAGGCTCGGGCGATCGCGGCACTGGACCATCCGAACATTGTCCGAGCGTATGACATCGATTCGGTGGGCGACATTCACTATCTCGTGATGGAATACATCGAGGGCCCCGACCTGCAGCAATTGGTGGAGCACGACGGGCCACTCGACTATCAGACGGCGGCCGCTTACATTGCCCAAGCCGCTCGTGGGCTCCATCATGCTCACCAAGCCGGTCTGATTCATCGCGATGTGAAGCCGGCCAATATCCTGGTCGCTCCGCAACAGGTCATCAAGGTCCTCGATCTTGGCTTGGCCCTCTTCCACGAAATCACCGACGAATCGTCGCTGACGATCACTCATAATGAAAAGGTGCTGGGAACGGCCGACTATCTCGCTCCCGAACAGGCACTGGACAGCCATTCGATCGACCACCGAGCCGACTTGTACGGGCTGGGCTGCACGCTTTATTTTGCTCTCACCGGCGCTCCGCCGTTTCCCGATGGCTCGATCGCCCAGCGGATTGCTCGGCACCAGTCCAGAATGCCTCCGCCGCTCTCGACGCACCGGCCGGACTGTCCGGCGGAACTCGAGGAGATCTGCTTTCGGCTGATGCGGAAAAAGCCGGAGGAGCGCTTCGATACCGCACTCGCGGCAGCCGAGGCACTTGAGCAATTCGTGCAGCACCAGTCGGTTGTCGCCCCACCCGTTTCGGCGGAAGCGGAGGCCGCGCGTGATTTGGCAGTGGCCGGTGTTCCCCTGGCTGGCGTTCCCCTGGCCGGCACGGCCATTCCGTCAACGGGTGGTCGCGGGTCGAGTTCTTCCGGCGGCCCCCGCACCGGTTTCCACTCGCCAACGGGAGGGATGGGGGAGTTATTTCCGAATGTCGCCAAGCGTCCCCGCCCGGACGACACGCTCGCCGATCGTGCTCGGGAAACGGTCAAGGGCCTGCCGGCACCCGGCCGAGTTGCATCGGACGATGGCTCCGCCGAGGTCCGCCCTGACGTGGGGGAGTCGCCACGGCCTGGGGAAACCGGCAGTTCGGCTCGGCTCGAAGCGCATCGTCCGAGCCCGGTTCCCCGGTTCAGATCATTGTGTCACCCGCTCGTCCTGCCCCCACCAAGCGGGCCCCGCGGCGACGATCGGGGCACCGTGCCGCTCGACGAATCATGCTCAAGCTGCGGGCGTTTGGGAATCGGTTCACGAGTTGGTGCAGGCGGATCTCGTGGCCTGGCTTCTCGAGCATCCGGTCAGGGAGGAGTTCAAATGACCAGTTGAAGGCTGCACCGGAGGCCGAGTTGGTCCCTGAGTTGGGCCGCGATTCGAACATTTCAGCACATGTCCCGTCGAGTGCCAAAGGGCCTTCCGGCGGCAGGTGGGTTCGAGGTTCGTTCAGCGTGGCATGCCTGGCATCTCTTCTGTTACTGCTGGTTTATGCCGTTCTGACATCCGAGTGGCTCTCTTCGTGGCCTTTTCTTTGGGACTAGCTCATCCTGCTCCGGCTTGCTTGATCTTCGGCCCAAACCCTCTCCGATCGATCCCTCCTCCGCACCCGATCCAACGCACCCCGATTGCGAGGTTTTACATGCCGCGGCCTCGGAATGGAACGAGTAACTGCCTCCTGGATATTGAGTTGCATCGCCGTTCCCTTTGCGGCATGGAACTTGGATAGCGCGTGAACCGACCAGGGATCGCGGGTCGAGGGGGCGATTGACGAGCCACGATGGCG
>JBJHCD010000255.1:0-7498 GCA_050485845.1 Pirellulaceae bacterium
GCTCCGGGTGTTGTCGGTAGCTCGCGACCGACAAAATCGGAGCCAGGTTCCAGTTGCGCTCCACCGACAAATGAGTCCGCGCGGCGCTGCCCCCGAACGAATCGCTCGGGGTTCACCGAGCGGAATTCCATTCCCCCGGCAGCCCCCGCCCCCGCCGCACCTCCACCCGCCGGCGCTGGGCCCGGGTTGCGATTGAGTCCCGCACCGAGGTTCCTTTCTCCAAATAGCTGCCCGTGGGCCTCGGGGAGAGGTCCCCAGGCGAAAACGCCGATGGCTCCCCAGAAAAGAGCACAAAACAGCGTGGCAGTGATGGGACGAGGGGTCGAGTGGTTCACGATCTTCTATCTCTACTATCCTTAGGGGGGAATGGCCAACATGGCTGCCAGCCCGGCCCGCGCGATCCGTCAAGGTCGTCTCGGGCCGCGGAAATGGTCGGGCGACCAACCTCTACTTCTAGTTTATCATGCGTCGGTTCAAGGCTATACCCGAAGGTCGGACTGCGCGAAGTTGGGGAAGAGTGGTCGCCGGGGTTTATCTCGTTCTAATGTGCTGGGATTGGCAAACCTTGCTGTTACCGGCCGAATTGTGATCGCATTCTTGGCCGAATTGTGGTCGTGCTTTTGCCAACGAGCGAGCCTTCCCCTCGCCCCTGATGGATTCAACCCAACGCACGTAATTCGCCACTCGCAAATTGCCATCCCGGCGCAGCCCGCGCACCTGGGCCCTAGCTCAGGACAGGAGGGGACCACGGATGAACACTGACGGACACTAATTAGGCCAGCATTGACCGTGTGCCACGGACAAGGCAGTCCCTTTCACCCACCCATCGCCGACCAACCGTGGGCTTTGAGATGGTAACATGCCTGACCAATTCCTTCCGATCAGTGTTCGTCAGTGTTCATTCGCGGTTCCCCACCGGCAGCAAGACAGGAGGCCTTCTCGCCAACACCTTGCTCGCACAAGCATTGCCCCTCGAATTGCGAGTACTCGCATTCAGCGAGCAGATGACCTCACCCAATATCCATCGAGATCCGCTTTATTCCCAGGTAGGCACTGGGTGTAGACTTTCGTTGGCGATGGATCATCCACGGTTCGATTGGTTGGCTGGCGCGTCAAGTCATGCCGACGGGGGTATGCCCATGTTGCGTCAAGGACTCCTTGCGGACGGGAGTGAAGTCGTTTCGGCTCGCCACCTCAACCGTTTCCAGACAGACGGTCACGGGGTAATCGGGCAAGATCTCGGTCTTCAGGAAGGCAAGTAACGAGTCACATACGTCCCGCGTCGCAATCACCTCAATTCGTACTCGAGGACCAGAAGCAATCGGGGGCAGTCCGTCAGCCAAGTCCTGACGTCCTGCGCCTCGGCAGTCCATCGCGGTGTAACCGCTGATCCCCAAGGCCACGAATTGTCGCTCGAGACGTTCCTCGAGTCCCTCGTCGGCAATGACGGTCAATCGTTTGACCAACGCCACTCCATGGCGTCGGGCGGAGAACTCATGATCAGCCAACGGTTGCAGTGAATCCAAGCCAATGACGGTCAATCCAAGTCCCGCCTCGGTGAATTCCCGCTGCAGTTCATGGAGCTTTTCCATCACGCTATGGTCCACGAGCCGAGCATGCGATAGGTCGAGCGTCACATTTTGGCGCTGCACAAGACCCAAATCTTCAATCCGGCGACGAAAGGGAATCCAGTTGCTGAATACCGCGGAATGATGGGCCCTAACCAGACAGGTCCTTTCATCCTGTTGCACAATTTCCAAATAAGGCCTGAACAACGAGCTGATGGGAACGCCATTGGCGATGTGGATGCATAGCTTGGCGGCAATGCCGACAGCGATGCCGATCAGCAGGTCCGTGGCCAGCACGGCGATCAGGGTGACGACGAACACCACAAGCTGCTCGCGGCCAATCTTATAAACATGAAAGAACTCGAGTGGATGCGCCAAGCGATAACCCGTGTAGACGAGCATTGCGGCCAGGGCTGCCAAGGGAATGCGATGAAGAATCATCGGGAATAGAGCAACGCAGACGAGCAGGAACAGGCCGTGCCACAAATTGGCAAACCTCGTTCGCGCCCCATTGTCAATATTCGCTCGGCTGCGGACGATTTCCGAGATCATGGGAAGCCCACCAAGAAACGATGCCGCCAGATTCGCCAATCCGACCGCAAGGATGTCCCGGTTCATATTCGTCTTGCGCTTCCACGGATCAATCAAATCGATTGCCTTGGCGCTGAGTATGGATTCAAGAGTCCCGATGATAAAAAACATGAAAACCCACTTCCAAGCCTTCGGCTCAGCCAAGGCTCCGAACGCTGGAAACGTTATCTCATCGAACATTCCGAATATCTGGTTGGGCATCGATACAAGGTACTGTTCTCCCAACGGATACTGGTGACCCTGCAGCGTATAAGAATGATCGTGCAACAGGTCGAACGCCATTCCCATGGGGACAGCGACAACGAGCACGATGAGTGCCGAGGGTATGAACTTCAGCAGCGCCACCGTCCTTCCCGCTCGCGGCCAGAGGAACATGATCAGGAGACTGACACTGCCAATGGCGGCAATGGCGGGATTGGCCTCCATGACAATGTGTGGGAGTTCCCCAAGTAGTTCCAAGGGTTCTCCCGCCGCCGCGACTCCCAAGGCGACGGGAAGTTGCTTGAGAACTATGATCACACCAATTGCCGCGAGCATTCCATGTACGGTCGAGACCGGAAAGAACTCCCCCAAGATACCCGCTCGCAACAGTCCGAACAGGATCTGAAGCACGGCCGCTGCCACTCCCACCGCCAAGGCCGCTCGGTAAGCCGCCATGTCGGTTTCCGTGAAGCCACCCAGCGCTCCATCACCACCAAAATCCTGCACACAGCCAATCACGATCACGATCAAGCCAGCCGCTGGCCCCTTGATCGTCAACTCGGAATTACTGAAAAAGGGGGTCAGAATCGCACCGATGATCGCAGTGAAGATGCCAGCGATTGGCGGATAACCACAGGCTAGCGAGATTCCAAGACAGAGGGGTAATGCGATGAGGAACACCAAGAATCCCGACTTGATATCGGATCGCGCATGGCGGACAAACCCGGTCCGGTCTCCACGTGGAACATCGTGTAATGGTTTGTTCATTTGTCTGACTGCGGTAAGGAATTGACATACAGAGCTATGCTTGACGCAGCGATCTCGTCGTGACGATGAGACGCCGAAGCGCGATCCGTTTCAGCTGATTTTGCACGCCCACTCAGCCGCTGCTCGATAAGCACGACGGCGGCATGGTACCGGGAGGCGACTCCCGGCTGCGGCCAGAGGCCGCCACCAAGGATCAAGACGGACAACACCAAAATGGCGGCACGTTCCGCGGGTCGATAACCGAGGTCGATCGACGTGGGGCGACGAGGGCCGGTGAAGATCCGGAAGTAGACGTGCATCATGGCCAGGCCGTTGAGCGCCGTGGCGATCACAATCGTCATCCCAATCCACGGAGAGACCTGAATTCCACTTTCGATCAGCAATTCCGTCCCGACGAAGCCGACCGTGCCAGGAAACCCAACGCTCGCCAACCCCGTCAACAAAAAGAATCCAGCCAGCATCGGTGTATGCTGGTAGAGTCCGTGGTAGTCGTTTAGTGATAATCTTCCCGTGCGTGCTTCGACGGACCGCAACGTCAACCCGAAGCCTCCCAGGGAGAGACCAACGGAAATCCAGAGGCAAAGGGCTGCGGTCAGTCCGACCGGTGTACCGGTTTCCATCCCCACCAACACCAACGAGGAGTGACTCAACAGCAAATAGCAGAAGAACCGCCTTGCCTCTTGCTGCACCAGCGCCATGCCGGCCGCATAGACTGCCGTCACCAACGACAAGGTGACAATGGCCGAGAGCACCCACTCAGGAGCGATCGGCAGTACAAGTCGCAGCGCTCCGTATGCTCCGACCATCGGAGTGACGAACAGCAACGCCGTTCCAAATGTCGCATGCTCGAACAGGTCAGGCATCCAGCAATGCACCGGTACAATTCCATTACGGAGGAGAACGGCGCCCAGCAGGCAGAGGATCCCCGCAATCGACGCCCAGGTTACAAGTTCCGACAAGGTCACGAGCGTCTGACCGAGAAACAACAACGCGACGAACAATCCCATGTGAAACACGTAGACTCGGGTTGGTTTTCCTCGAGACAATAGTTCGAACCAAGGTGGAATGGTGCCGATCGCCAGCAGCGGGACAAGGACCCATGGTTCCTTGCAGCTTAACGTTGCCAGCAGAATGGCTTCGGACGCGTGCGTCCAAGCGAATGAGAAACGGCGTACTTTCGTTCGCAACGTTACCAGCTCAGTCAGCAAGTAAAGCAGGGCTGCCAGCGGTAACAGGGGAGCGCTCAGTTCATCGATGACAAAGACTTCCTCGCCGAAGATCGACGCGAGCAAGTCCCAGCGATCATGAGCCTCGAATGTCTTCAGTGTTTGAAAATCCTGCCACGCGCCGATTGCACACAGGAGCGTTGCTCCGGCAATCACGAGACTGTGCCTTCGTACTCGCTCGGGATCGCGAATTCCGAGGACCCATCCGATTCCCAAGAGAGGACTTACGATCGTCAATTCGAGCCACGGGAGATGAAGTTCACTCACTTCCAATCCTCCACCGAAACAACCCCCTCGGTCGTCCTCCGCCCGATTGCCGACGCGTCATTACCCTGCCGTGCCTCGTCAAACTTCGATGTTGCGCAACCGCTCCCGTCACGGATGGCCCGCGATATAGCAGTATTCAACTGATTACTGCCGCTCCCGCGCGACAGAAAAAGGTTCCATTGACGCTCCCGCTGGTCGCACCAACGAAACACTCCCAGAAAGGGCCGAACCACATACTGGTCCAAGATCGCGTCGAAATACCAGCGCTCGAGCGAAAGCCGATACAGAGCCAGCCGGATCCGGTCCGGTACTCGTTCGATAATCGGCGGTGATTCGTGAGGAAGCGTACCACCGATCGCATTCTCGAGAGTGTGGTAGTCCCGAAGCAGCGTCGGAGCACGGAGCAGCTGAAGCGTCCTCAAACAGGCGTGACCAATAATGTGAATCAGGGCGAGGTATCGCAGACCGAAGCCAATCTCCGCCGTGATCAATCCGACTTGGGTCAGCGAGGCGAAGGCCAGCACACTCTTGATGTCGGTTTGAACACGTGCGGATAGCGCGGCCAGTAAGGCGGTCGCGAGCCCCAGTACGATAACAATCACGCTCAGCCCAATCGAAGAGTCCAGGATTGGACTCACTCGCAGAAGTAAGTACACTCCGAGGTGCACGGATAGGGCGCCATAAAAGACCGCGCTCGACGGCGTTGGCCCTTCCATGGCTCGCGGCAACCAACCACAAAAGGGAATCAGGGCCGACTTGCCTGCCACGGCCACCAGCAGCAATAGGCCGGCGAAACTCGCCTGGCTTGAAGTAAGTACCGCCTCCCCTTCCGGCCATGGTCCATCACGTAGCAATCCCGCGAAATCACCCGCTCCCGTGAAGTGATGCATTGTCACCGCGGCAATCAAAAATGCCGCGTCGGCGATCCGATAAACGGACCATATTCGGAGACCATTCCTGACGGGAGCCAGTCGTTCGTGAAAGTATGCCACCAGCAGTGCCGATGAGAGTCCGACAAGTTCCCAGCCAATGAACAGCGTTTCAATCGTGCCCGCCAATGACGCAGTGACCATTCCAAGCAGAAACAGTGCGTACAGCAGAAAGAACCGGCCATATCCTGGCTCTCGATGAAGGTAACGGTTCGCAAAGGCGCCGATCGTTCCAATGAGCACGAAGGAGAGAATCGTAAAGGGGACCGACAACCGATCAAAGTCAAACTTCAAACGAAAATGAAAATGCTCGTTAGGAATCGCCACCCAATTGCCCAAAGTAATGGGGATGTATCGCTCACCGGTGATCAACATCAGGACCAGGATTCCCAGTGTTGCGGCCAACCCCAGACAAACCAATGCCGAGGTCCAGCGAGCCACGGCCACTTCGCCCAATGAACGACCGGCTATCGCCGTCAACCCCAAGATGCCCAACAGCGTCGCGGGAGCAGCCACGACGAGGACTCCGAGCCAATACACCAGGTCATTGACGCTCATTCGAGTGTCACCTTGCCGAGTTTCTGATTGCCGTTCCATGGCGCCGCGGCACGGGTTACCTCGGAAGCCGGAATGATCGACGCGAACCCCAGATCTCCTCGCCATCCGCGATACCACTCGAGTGATGAGGTCACGGTCGGCAATTCCGCTGCCTCGGACCAATAGGGTTCAAATCGCCCTTGCCGGAAGAGCTGCATCATGCCCTCGGTGCCGCCGGAATTCGTACTCGCTGACTTCGTCGCCCCAAACACCGGAGACGGGCCATGCGGGTTCCATGCAGCCAACTGAATCCACTCGTTGCGGATGAGTCGTCCCAAGTGTTCATTGCGATCCATGATGGCATGCAAGGTATCCGGAGTGGCTTCGATGACGAAAAGAATCCGCAGGGGTTCGTGAATCTCGACCATCTGAGCTGACAAGCCGGGTCGCAGGTCGCTGCTTGCTCCTTCCATGACCCCCAGGAGCGAGGTGATGTTATGGGGTAACTTGGAACCGCAGCCATACCCGGCAACGTCCACGGTGGAAAAGTAGTATTCGAGATTGATTCCCGAGCAGACCGGGATGACAGCCTGCAGAATCCGTTCGAGGATCGAATGTGCCGCATCGTCCTGATCTGGATCGTAAGAAGCCAGAAACGCGCGACGATCAAGAAAAAGTCCTCGTGTCCGATCCCGTCTTCCCACGACGCATAGAGCGTTTGTGGCATGATTGAATTCGGGTCGTGTTTGGGAAAGGTCTTCGGATCGCGCCTCGACATGCTGTAATGCTTCAGCGAACGACAACGTCAGCGTTGCCGATTCAAAACGCCGACAGCGTTCATGAGCGTTACGTCGGCGTGCCTCGTCGATTACGCGAAGGGCATGCTCGAAATCCTCGATGTGTGATCTGGGTAGTTGGTCCAAATCGAAATAGACCACACTGTCATCACACGTGTTGTGTTCACTCGCGACAAAACGCGTTTCGCTGGGGAGCGTGAGCCCTCGTTCCTTGAGCCGCTCTCGCACCTCAACATCGTTCGCCATGCGGCAGAACGCTCGCGCATTCGCTCCACCATGTCCACCACTGCAGGCTCCGCAGTTATAGGCCGACTCATGCGGATTGTTCCAGCTCGCCGAACCATGCCCTGTGACGAACACCAGGCGAGAGAACACGGACAATAATCCGATGTCTTTCAGAACCTTGGACACGATTTCCACCATTTCGTCCACTGTGTAACCGAGATGTTCTTTCGACGGCGGGTCCTCGATCCTCTGTAAGCTCAGCTCCGTGATGGCGGGTGGCTGGATAATACGACCAAAATGCCGGCGTAGTTGAGCTGTCGATCGCGGAAAAAGGATGCGCGTGACCATCGGGATCGAGGCCAGCGAACCCAGCAGGCTGGTGATAACTC
>JBJHCD010000256.1:0-7471 GCA_050485845.1 Pirellulaceae bacterium
TGCCGAATCGTTCCTGTTTCCCATTGGGAACAGGAACGAAATCCGGAAAGCTTTGTGTGTGGCTGGAAAAGTTTGACTGACCGGCCCGATATAACGACGAATCTCTTTCGGGCCGACTTTACTTCTGCCGAACCTGACGCTGCCGACTGCGACTAGTTGCCGCCGCGGCCCCCTCGGCCTCCTCGGCCTCCCCGGCCTTCACCGCGAGGAGCGCCGTCACCGCGACCGCCACGGCCGCCGAAGCCGCCGAACTGGGGCGGAGGAAGTTCAAACGGTTCGCCCTTCATTTCCTCAAAGGTCTTTTTCTGCTCGTCGGTCAAGACATCCATGACCTTCGTTTCAATCTCGCGCCGCATGGCGGTCATCTGAGCCATCAGCTGTTCGCGTCCTTCAGCGCCGCCACCACCTTGGAAGGCTTCTCGCATCCGCTCACGCAAGCTCGTTTCCAGTTCTTCCCGCACGCTGGTCATTTTCTCGCGTTGCTCATCGGTGACTTCCAGCTTGGCCAGGACATCGGGATCGGCCAGGGCCGCGACTCCTCGAGTCTGGAGATGGATCTGATCGAGTCGGTCCATTTGATGTGGGAGGAGGATTTCGCTGATCTTCCCTCGGAATTCCTGCTCTCGCTGCCGCTGAGCCGCCAGGAATTGCTCGCGATCCGGCGCTTCGCCGCCAGCACCACGACCTCCACGACCACCTCGCTCACCTCGACCCGCTCCGGGTGCCCCCGCTCCGGGTCCCCGACCGCGACCACCCCGAGATTCGGCAATGGCCGCCCGGATATCGGTCAGCTGGTCGTCCACCAACTCCAGTTCCTCTTGCACCTTCTCGATGCCGAGCAGTCCGGCCAAGCCCATGCCTCCCCCCATCATGCCGGCGCCGAACCCGCCGGGACCACGCCCGCCAGGGCCACCTTGTCCCCGTCCTCCACGGCGTCCTTCCTGAGCCTCCGCCATGGTGGCGACCAACATTAGACAGACCGCCCCACAAATCAAAGTCTTGTTCAACCGCACGTTCCGACTCCTTAACCAAAGAGATCTCACCAAAAATGTTGACAAACTGAGATGGCTTGGCTCACCATCCCCCCCGCAGGGTACTTCGTGGCATGTCTCATCCGCCCCATTTGAGATGGAAGGGGGAGTTATCGACCACCCCGCTAGTTCCCATGCCCCTAGAAACCCCGCTGTCTGGAGAAAGTTTCTCGTGCCGGGATCCGACTTTGGGAAGAAATTCGCCGGCTGACCCCCATTGAGCGGTACCGGTCGAGCCTGGCGGCCCGCGAAATCCAGGGAATTCCCGTTCCAGAACGATTGACGTCATGAGAAACAAGGTCTATAGACACCAGAATCGGCTCGGGGAATTCTCGTCCCCCGTTCGTCCGCGTCACCCCCAGGGAAGCCAGGAATATCATGAGCGTCGGGGAAGGTTCGAAAACTGACTTTTCGACCATGCGAGGTCGCAATTATCCCACGATCCGTCAATTCACGGTCTTTCTGGAGAACCGTGTCGGACAACTGCTGGAGGTGGTTCGGCGGTTTGAAGGGAGCAAAGTACGGATCGTGGCCCTTTCGATAAATGACGCCACTGAGTGTGCCTTCGTCCGGTTCTTGTTGAGCCACCCGGAACAGGGGCGAGAAATACTGGAACGGGCGGGACTGGCGATGATCGAAAGCGACTTGATCGGCGTTGAACTTCCCCGAACCAACCAACCACTGCTTCAAGTCTGCACGGCGCTGCTCCAAGCGGAAGTCAATATCGTGCAAGCCTACCCGCTGATTATCCGTCCCCACGGCAGTCCGGCCGTGGCCCTGATGGTCGATAACTTGGAAATGGGCATGGAAACCTTGGTGAGCAAGGGCTTTTCGCTGATCACCGAGGGGGACTTGGCCGACATCGAGTAGGGAGAGCGGTCGCTATTCCGCTCGCTCGTACCACTTCCGCAGGGCGTTTTCTCGGTCGATGTCGTTGGCAAATCCAATCGTCCCCGTGTTGAAGACGTTTTGCGCATGCCGCTGAATTCGCCCTCCGAATCCATGCTCCGATGGGTCTTCCCCGTTGATTTTCCAGAGGGAAGCCAGCGCGATATCCCGAATTTGGGTTTCGTAGCGCACTTGGTTGACGGTCATGGACGAGCATGGGGTGTCATCCACCAAGAGCCTCTCCAGTAGGGGGGTGTGAGTGGCGTCTCCGAATTTCGCCACCGTGAGGATCGCGAACTGGCGGATGAAGTTCAGATTCCGATTGCTCCCCTGGTCCTTCAACGTCCGCTCGGCCGGTACCAATCCTTCGGGAAGGTCGTACCGCATGGCCAGTTGCAAAGCCAAGTAGGCGGGCCAATCATCGGCTTGTCGGATCACTTGGGCCAGTAGCGGTCGGAGAATGCGTTGCTGAGGCCCCTCGGTCATGGCGGCGTGAAACTGTGCCTGAAAGCAGGCCTGGAACACTGTCTGGCTGGCGTTCGGGGGAAGCGAAGCCTCGGAGTGTCCCGCGACGAACAACATCGCGGCAATCCCTCCCACGGGGATCGGTTCCGGGCGCGCCTGGGCCTGCTGAAGTTGCTGGATCCGCAGTCCCAACACGCTGGAGACAGCCCGTTCTCCTTCATCCAGGGCCTGCATCAATCCCGCTTCGGCACGGAGCATCTCCACAAAAACCCCACGTGAAGTCGGGCTCTCACCAAACGACTCGCGAAAGGTTCCCCACCCAGGAAGTCCGTAGTCGCGATCACTCCCCACGTCGGCGGCAAATAAATCAAGGCGCCGCTGAAAATCATGTTGCTGAATGGTGGCCAGAAGCCGCCGAGCCCCATAGCGAATCTCCCGGTCAGGGTGATTCCGTCCCTGCTCCAGGGCCGCCAGCGCGGGAAGGCCGAGGGCGAGGAGTTGCTGGCGAGCTTGTTCGCGGCGAGCGTAATCGGGATCACCGAGTGCCTGGACGTAGTGTCGAGCGCGATCGGTCAATTCATCCCCCGTCGCACCCGATTCCGCTCCGTTCCCCGGGTCGGACGTGGCCGGTTGGCTGGTCCGCGAGGCTTCCTCCCACGCCTGGGCCGCATGGTTCCCGAGTACCAAGCCAGCTGCGGTGAAACCGAGAACAAAAGATCCCGCCCATCTCCCCCAGCGCTTCCACCGGCGACCGGTCGGCTCGCCTGCGCGCCGATGGGTCCTGTCGCGATGGGTCTTGTCGCAGCTGGTTTTGGCTGGAGAGTTTCGAGCCACGCAGAATTTCACTTGATTCTCCATTCCCACCTTTCCAGTTCCCGCCGTGGCGGTTCGCGCCGTGGCGGTTCGCGCCACTTAGGATCATTCCCTCCCCGGGGTCACGGACTTCTCGCCAGCCTCCGCCAGCCCTTCGATTCTAGAGCGGATCCGACCTTCCGTCCAACCGTCAAGAACTTCGAACGCCCCGGAACTTCGGACGACCGGCAGCTGGAATCGGGCGGCGGAGGGAAGCGACTCCCCCACCTGAGTTTTCCCCACCTGAGTTATCCCCACCTGAGTTATCACTGTCCGCTTCGCTCCATCGTCCCAATGGGTGTTGCGGAGGGGAATTCTTTGTTCCGGCACCCGGTTCCCCTCGGGGCCTCCTGCTTGCTCCGCATCAAACAACCAACTAGAATGCGTGGCTGGTTGGGGATTTGCGGCCGCTTGCAGCCTTCTCTGCTAAAGAGCCACCTCTCTTGAATGCCATCGAGTTCGTTGTGTTGGGAATCAGTGTGTGTCGGAAACCGGCGCGGCTGACGGCCGGTTGATTCACGAATCGTCGCATGCCATGGATCGCCGGATCCTGGTGAATGAACGACGCTCAACGCGACGGACTCCTGGACAGCTCCGCGGTCCCTCGTGTTTTTCTCCCGTGGAGCGATTTCCCATGACTTTCGAGTTGCCTCAGCCTGGTTCCTCATCCAAATTTCAGACCTCCACGTTGGCGGTCCATGCCGGAGAAGCTCGGCAAAAGCTGGCCCATTCCATCACCGACCCCATCATTTGCGCGGCGACATATACGTTTGAGAACACGCAGGCCGTCATTGATTACATCGTCGAGAAGCAGCCTCGTGGGGAGTATGGGCGGTATGGGAATCCGAGTGAGATGGTGCTGGAGAAAAAGTTGGCCGCGCTGGAGAATGGCGAGGACGCGATTCTCTATGCCAGCGGGATGGCAGCCATCGTCGGCCTGCTGATCACTCGCCTGAACGCGGGCGACGAAGTGATCTTTTTTGACGAGTGCTATCACCGTAGTCGCGAATTCTGCGTCAAGCATCTCTCTCGCTTCGGCGTGGTCACTCGGCAAGTCAAGGCCTGCGACTACGACGCGATGGAAGAGGCCATCAATCAGAACACGCGTCTGCTGGTTAGCGAGTCTCCCACCAATCCGCACCTGAGCGTAGTGGATCTGGAGCGGTTTGCGGGAATTGGCCGTCGCCATGGCGTGGAAACGCTCATCGATGCCACTTTGGCCACTCCCTACAATCTTCGCCCCCTGGAATACGGCGTCGACTATGTGCTTCACTCGGCCACCAAATACCTGGGGGGACATAACGACCTGCTGGCGGGAGCGATTATCGGAAGCCGTGAAAAGTTGGAACCGCTGCGGAAGATGCGCGGCATCATGGGCTCCATCAACTCACCCCATAACATCTTCCTCCTGGAACGGGGGCTGAAGACGTTCGAATTGCGCATGCAGCGACACAATGAAAACGGGCTCGCAGTGGCCCGGTTCTTGGCTGAACGGCCTGGGATTGAGCGAGTCTATTACCCGGGACTCCCCTCCCACCCCTACTACGACGTCGCCCGCCGCACCATGCGAGGCTTCGGGGGACTGATAACTTTTCAAGTCCGCGACGCCGATTGGGAAACCACCGCGAAGGTCGTGGACCGAGTCCGCATTCCTCGAATCGCCCCGAGTCTCGGTGGCGTGGAGTCGCTGATCGAACAACCGCTGGTGATGAGCTACTACGAGTGCAGTCCCGAGGAGCGGCGTCGCTTCGGAATCCACGACAACATGATTCGCCTCTCCTGTGGAATAGAAAACGCCGAGGACCTGATCGAGGATCTGAGCCAAGCCCTCGCGTCGATCGGTCGTTAAAGAACCGCTCCACTGTCGGTTCCCAACTCGCCCCCTGACTCGTCCTCCCCTCTTTTCGTCCGATACGTTTCGACGACTCTCTACGTTTCGATGAATCTCACTGGACTCCGATGAAATTTCGTACTCGAGCCATCCATGTCGGCAATCAACGCGATCCGGAGACCGGTGCGATTGTGCCGCCGATCCATGTCGCCTCCACCTACGTCCAGCCCGGAGCGGGTGATTGGGGGACCTTCGACTATTCCCGCAGCGGCAACCCAAGCCGCGGCAAGCTGGAGGCCACCCTGGCGTCGTTGGAAGAGGGAACCGGGGCGCTCGCGTATGCCAGCGGCATGGCGGCCATTCATGGGATCATGATGCTGCTCAGTCGGGGGGACCACGTTCTCGCGGCCTCCGATATTTATGGCGGCACCTATCGGCTCCTCCACAAAATCCTGGATCGATCCGACATCGGCGTCTCACTCGCTTCAGCCACGGACCCGATCGAGTTCGCTCGCGCGCTGCGTCCCGAGACGAAGCTCGTCTGGATCGAGTCTCCCGGCAACCCGCTCTTGTCGCTGACGGACATCCGGGCGTGTGCCGAGCTGGCGCATCGTCACGGAGCCCTGCTGGCGGTCGACAACACCTTCGCCACCCCCGTATTGACTCGGCCCCTCCAATGGGGCGCCGATCTGGTCATGCACTCCGCCACGAAATACCTCGGCGGACATAGTGATGCCCTGGGGGGTGCCGTCGTAACGGCCGACCGGGAACTTCACGATCGCCTCTACTTCGTGCAGAATGCGACGGGAGGAGTCATGGGGACGCTCGAGACGTTCCTGATCGCTCGGGGGCTGAAAACTCTGGAACTTCGCGTTCGCGAGCAATGCCGATCAGCGGAAATCATTGCCCAGCGTCTGCAAGCCGATTCTCGGATCCACCGAGTTCTTTATCCCGGTCTCCCGGACCATCCTGGACACGAATTGGCCCGAACGCAGATGGACGGCGGATTCGGCGCCATGCTCAGCTTCGAGGTCGTCGGGGACTTCGCCAAGGCCAAACGAGTCGTCGCCGCCACTCGGTTGTTCCAGTTAGCCGTCAGTTTGGGAGCCGTGGAGTCGTTGATTGAACATCCCGCCTCCATGTCCCACGCCAGCTACGACCCGGCCGCTCGAACCCAATTCGGCATTCAAGACACACTCATCCGCCTCTCGATCGGGCTCGAGGACGTCGAAGACCTCTGGGAAGACCTCGACCAAGCCCTGAACCAGTGACCGGCTCCAACGGTAGTTGGGCGTGTGCCACCCTCAGAGCAGGCGATGGATAAATAGCCAAAACGACTCGTTGCCGGAATAGTCCAGCAACGAGTCGTTTATCCCCCTGAGTTGTCTCTGTCCTCTTAGCGGAGCGGATTGTTCGGAGCGCGTTGGGGGGCCGGAGCTTGGAAGCTGGTCTGCCGGACGGTGTTGGTCTCGTCAAATCCCTCTCGGACGTTACCCGAAACCGTGACGACATTGCTCGCCGCCGGCTTGGAGGCAGCCGTTTTGGCTCGCGTCGCTGGACGTGGCTGAGTCGCCGAACGTGGCTGGGGTGCCGGAGCGGGCTTCGTTCGCATGACGGAGTGGTCCGATGCAATGGGACGACTCGGAGTCGGCTTGCCGGGCGTTCGAGTCATTTGGTGTGCGGAGTGGTGTGCGGAGTGGTGTGCGGAGTGGTGTGCCGAACCTCGAGGGATGTCCCACGTCTGTTGGGCTCGAGTCGGCCCGGCGTAGGTCGGAGCGTGTCGCCGAGAGGCCATCTCCATTTCTCCGGCAACCATCGGATATCCCCCACCACAGTCGCTGCAGCCAGCGGCGACCGGAGCACAACACGGATCATAGCAGCGGCCACAGAAAATGTGGCTCAGCAGCCGAT
This sequence comes from Pirellulaceae bacterium, assembly GCA_050485845.1. Lineage (GTDB taxonomy): Bacteria > Planctomycetota > Planctomycetia > Pirellulales > Pirellulaceae > JBJHCD01. The sequence goes on from JBJHCD010000256.1 coordinate 6,979, forward strand.
CGACTCCGTTCAACACGGCGGGAATCAGCGGCACGCAGCAGCGGGGTCCGCAGGGATCCGGGCAACAGCTGACCGCGGGACCACACGAAGTGCAGCCAGCGTCCATGCCATGCCCGACTGAGTGGACCGACATATGCCGATAGGGAGACTGCCCCCAGACGGCTGCCATGGGAATCAACAAAAGTCCACACACCAAACCGCCAACTACCCGTTTGTTCATGATGACCCAAAGCTCCCTGTCCGAAATGTTCCGGTTTCCCCCCAGGACGTTCTGCCACGCCGCAGAACGCTCTGCGAGAAAACTTCCACGACAAGCTCGGCGCCCGCCCCGCCTGCCGGTACAGTTTATCGAACCCCTAGGACCCGTTTGGCCAAATCTTTCTCGCTGCGCGGTAAAGACAACCCACTCTTCCCGTTTTAACATCAAGACAGGGAAACCGCTTCACCGTTCGGCGTTCCTGGGGAACCATCCCTCACATGCCATGCCATGCCA
>JBJHCD010000257.1:0-7467 GCA_050485845.1 Pirellulaceae bacterium
CCATGTTGCCCATCGTATCGCCAAAGCACCTCGGACGGGAGCCTAGATGACTCACGAACCCCCAGGCATTCCTCCAGCCAAGGGCACGCCCGACGGCACGCCCGACAATACTCCCGACGGCGCACCCGACGACACATTCGACGGCAAACCGAATTTCTCGCCCAATGAAACAATAGGACATGGCTCGGAACACGACTCTCTGGGAGGGGGGGATTCGACTCAGAAAAGTGCGGTGGTGGTGGTCGTCGACCGGCTCTCGGCAGGTTATCTCGGTTGTTATGGCAATACTTGGCTGGAGACCCCCGAAATCAATCGGATGGCGAGTGAGTCGCTGCTGTTCGAGTTCGCCACGACCGATTCCCCACGCCTCCTCGACGTCTATGGTTCCTATTGGTGGGGAGCCCCCGCTGACGGCAGCGACTTGGATGGACCCACTCCCCCCCCTCGGCCAGAAACGTCGATTCCAGGCCAGCTACGCCAATCCGGGGTCCATACTTGTCTCGTGACGGACGACGAGCAGGTTGCGGGGGCGGCCCCGGCCGAAGCCTGGGACCGGATGGTGCTACTACGTTCCGAGGAGACGGGGGAGGAAGCTGCCGACATCTCGCAAACTCGGATCGCCCAAACCTTTGCCGCGGCACTGGAGGCACTCGAATCGCTCGTTCCCCCCTACCTCCTTTGGGTCCACCTCCGCGGCATGGAGGCCCCTTGGGACGCTCCGTATGCGTTTCGGCACAGCTTGATCGAGGAGGATGATCCTGAACCACCCCCGTTTACTGATCCCCCCCGCGATCATCTCCCTCCCTCGGAAGATCCAGACGTGCGGTGGGGGCTGATGCGGGCCTATGCCGGGCAAGTGCTGGCCCTCGATCTATGCAGTGGGCCCTTCTGGGAGGCCCTGAACTCGTTGCCTCACGACGACCAGAGGCTGGTTCTCTGGACATCCCCCCGAGGTTACCCGTTGGGCGAGCACATGGCCGTTGGTACGTCGGATTCGGGATTGTATGGCGAGACAATGCATGTTCCGTGGTGGATCCGAGTGCCCGGAACCGACTCGGCCGGCGCCCGCTGCATGTCACTGGTCCATCCTCCGGACTTGGCGGCCACGCTGGTCGATTGGTGGGGGCTCGACGCTGAGTCTCATTCCAACGTCCTTCGGCGAGGAACGAGCCTGCTTGCTGTGGCCGATTCGCCGGACGATGCAGGGCGTCCCTATGTTGTGTGCAGCGATGGTCGGCAATTGGCACTACGCTGCCAGGACTGGTTGGCCACGCTGCCTCCGGGTGAGACGTGGCAGCTCTTTGTGAAGCCCGATGACCGGTTCGAAGCCAACGAGGTAGCCGACCGATGTCGTGAGATCGTCGAGCAACTCGGGCCCTGGGGGGAGAGGTACCGCGAGTCGGTGGCCCAGCAGTTTGCTCATTTCCCGCTCCTTCCCGAGCCACTACGGGAAAAAACGGGGTAGGTTAACCGGGGGTTAGTCGTTTATAATCTCCGGGCAAGTTGGATCATGTCGAGTAATGAGGCCGATGGGACTTCCCCGAGGCTTCCTTGCGGAAGGAATCCGCCTAACTGGGCGACGGATGGCCGGACACGGATGTCCGCAACGCGAACTTGTTCGCCTTGCCAACAGCGCGATGCGCCCCGGGCGCCGAATCAAACAGCGATTGCCGCTGTCCGTTACGCGGTGCGCCTCGACCCTCTCATCTTGCTTGCCGGCTTTAGGGCTCCTTGGGCTCGCCCGCGAGCCGATGCTCCATCGGAAGCGTCGCCTGCTCCCTGTTTGGCTAGGCTGTTTTCTGCTGATTCTTTCCACCGGTCTCGCAAGATCCGATGCTTCCGAGCCGGTCGAATTGCGGTTGCGGATCGTGTGGGGACTGGGAGAACCGAGGGCCTGGGAAGGGGCGTTGGAAGTCGAGCAAGGGATCTACACCGATCTGTCTGAACTCGGCAATTCTCCCGACGCCCCTGGTTCGAAGTTCATTCAAGAGGGGCGATTGGTGATCCGGTCCACCGGGACCACGTCCCATGATGGATTGGACATCACGATTCGCGGGGCTTCCGACGCGCGATTTGTGTTTGCTCTCAGGCCGAGTGATCAACCATCTGGTGGAGTGCGGGTCGAGACGACGCTGGGGCATTTTATTTCGCAAACCGAAACCCGACGGCTGGACGCTCAGGGCAACCAATTGACGCTGAGTCGAGCCCCCGGAGATCGACTGCGAGTCGCCGTCTCCCGCTCGTCACTCGTCTTTGCTCCCCACGATCCCTTTTCGTTTGATGTCGAACCCCATCTTCTCGACCTGGAGCCACAAGCCGGTCTTCGGGACCACGCTCAGCTCTTTCCAGCTCGTGGAGACCGAGAAATCTGGAGCACTCAAGCGACTCTTCGAGCGGACAACCAGGGGCGAGTGGCACCTCACCGTTTGGACCCCGTCCCCTTGCCGGGAGAAGAAGGGGTCTATGACATTGTCGTCTCCCTCTACCGACGTCCTCGCATCGAGGTGCCTCTCTGGCGTACCGCTCCACTGGTTCAGCGAAGTCTGCAAGTCATCGTGATTGACCCGAATCGGCGGACTCCCGATCCGTCCGATTGGCGAGTTGAATTGACTCTGGATCCCTCCAATCCTCGGTGGCGGTCTTGGACGACACGGTGGCAGAGCCTTGTTCTCCTGCCGGGCTTGGATCGAGTCCGTCTGCCAGGTTTCGACCAATCGAAACCCTTGGAGAGTGGTGCGACGAGTGAAACGGAAGTCCTGGGACAGACGATGCGGCAGTTGGAGCCAGGTCAATGGCAGGCCTATCCCTTGCCGATCTCGGCTGGAGAGAGGCCGCACCTGCTGGAAATCGAGTATCCGAGTCACGTTTCACAGACCCTGGGGATCACGATTCTGGAGCCGAATGAAGATGGCGAGGTGGCACCCCTGCACGTCGATTCGGGAATTCACGTGCCCGCTCATCCCGTCGATGGGGAGCCACAAGTAGAACGGCACCGGATTGTCTTTTGGCCTCGCACGAAAGCCCCGATTGTTCTTCTGACCAACCTGCAAGAGCGGGGTCCCGCGACATTCGGGCGAATCCGGCTATCGAGCGGTCCGGCCCATCTCGCTCCCGCTCCGCTGGACCTGCCGGACCGCTCGGAGAATCCTGAGCGATTGCTGGCCGCCTATTTCGACAAACCACTGTTCCCGGCGAATTTCTCCGCCCGCCAGTCGATTCAGTCGCCGGGGCGAGAGGGTATCGGAACCAGCATCGACGACTGGAAGAAGTTTCATGATGGGGCTCAGCGGTTGGTCGAGTATCTTAAGTACGCGGGTTACAACGGCGCGGTGATTTGCGTGGCCCGCGATGGCAGCACAATTTATCCCAGCGAGGTGTTGGCTCAATCTCCCCGGTTCGACAATGGAACCTTCGCCGCTTCTGGGCAGGACATTCTTCGAAAGGATGTTCTGGAAATGCTGTTTCGGATGTTTGAACGGGAGGGATTACAGCTCATTCCCGCCGTGCACTTTTCGGGACGCGTGGCATCCTTGGAACGGAAGCGGCGGCAGCAGCCCGATGGATTGCCGGGAATCGATCTTGTTGATTCGCGGGGGAGGGGAATGCCCGGTCGATACAATCCGCTTGACCCGCATGTACAAGAGGTGATGCTGGACGCAGTCCGAGAATTGGTCGACCGTTATGGCCGGTACAACTCCTATGGAGGAATTGCCGTTCAATGGAGCGCGGACAGTTTCCTGGCATTTCCCGACAGCCTCTGGGGGCTTGATGATCAGACGTTTGAACGTTTTCTGGCCGCTGCCGGGCATGATCCGATTCTGCTCGAGCAACTGACGTCGCCCGCGCTGCGAGGTGCCTGGCTGGAGAACGCCGAGCGACAAAGAGCCTGGCTGGAGTGGCGGGCCGGTGAATTGGGGCGACTGGCTGAATCGATGCAGCAGATCGCCTGCCGCCCGGATGACGACGCCAGGCTGTACCTGGCAACTCACGGTCTCTTGGACGGAGCGGTATTTCCTCGACTCTTGCAATCAGCCCCTTCGGCTTCCCAGCAGGGAGTGTTGTCCGAAGCCATGTTGCGAGTCGGGATCGATGCGCGACTTTACCGAGAAAACGATCAGATGGTGATGCTCAAACCGCAACGCATCGCTCCCGGGCGTTCCTTGAACGAACAGGCGGTCGATCTCCATATGGCAACGTCCAGCGAGGCGGACTCCTATTTTTCCGGCGACGAACTTCGGCAACGACTCTCACCGGAAACGGGAAGTCTGTTTTTTCATGAGCGGATTACCAGGCGACTTCCTTCCTTCGATCGGGTCAGTCCATTTGGTCCCGAGCGAACCAATGTGCAACTTCTGGCCCACATTCCACCTTCCGGCTTGTACAATCGGAAGCGGTTCGCGCAAAGCCTGGCCCTCATGGACTCGCAATCCCTGATCGATGGAGGCTGGTTGCTTCCCTTGGGTCAAGAGGATGTGCTGCTGCCGTTGATTGAGACCTATCGCCTCTTGCCGCGAGGCCGCTTCCAGTTGGTGACGCCCCGTTCCGAAGGCCGAACTCAACCTGTTGTCGTGCGTCAACGAAACGGCTCGGGAGAAACGTGGTTCTACCTGGTCAACGACTCACCCTGGCAGGCGAACGTCTCTTTGGAAATCCATTGTGCCGATGCGGCCGAATTGACGACGGTGGGACAGCGAGCCTTCCCAAGCGTTCGAAAAACCGAGGTCGGTATGCAGTGGCGGCTGAGCCTTGCCCCCTACGATGTTGTGGCTGCCCGGGTGTCCGACGAGTCGGCGATGGTGGTCGACTGGCAAACTCAACTTGCACCCGAAGTCTACGCCGACTTGGAGCGGCAGATTCGGGAAGTTGGAGTTCGTGCCAACCTCGCTCTGGAACGCCCCTCGCTGAATCGACTGGTCAACGGCGATTTCGAACAGGAATCGACTCCGGAGAATCCCATTCCAGGTTGGCAGTACAAGCAGGGAGAGCAGATTGCGGTCAACCTGGACAACCAGGACAAATACAAGGGGCGTTACTCCCTCCGCCTCTCGAGCCAAGGACCGGTCCTCTGGGTGCGCAGCGCCCCCTTCGCGCCACCAGCCACGGGGCGGCTTTACGTGTTGGTCCGCCTGAAGGTCAGCGACCCTCGGCAACAACCTCGACTTCGAGTGGCCTTGGATGATGAGAAGGGGTTCTATTGGCCACTTCCGGTGGGAGCCGACAGCCACCAGGCGAGACTGCCGGCCACCTGGAGCGAAGATTTTCTGTTCCCGTTCGAACAGCTTCCCGTCGGTGAGCTGGAGCAGTTACAACTGGGCTTCGACCTGATGGGGGCGGGTGACGTCTGGATCGACGACATTCAGATGTATGACATCTGGCTGCAGCGCGAGGACCGAAACGCGCTCCTGATGGCCCGAGGGCTGGCCAGCAAGAGCCTGGAAAGCTACGCCAAGGTTTCCTACTGCCTCCGATTCCTGGAAGGCTTCTGGCCCCGTTTCCTCCTGGAACACGTCCATCCCGACACTCCCCCGCCGGCCGACCGCCCCGCCACAACGCCCGGCATACGTCCGGTCAAGGAGGGTGACACTCCCACCGCCGACGATGCCAAGCCACGAACCGCCATGGAACGGTTTTTCGAGATGGTTCCTCGAGTTCCCACGCTTCCCACTCCGTTCTGGCGATAATTTCCACTCCGTTCCGGCGATGATCTCGCGACACCGCCGTCGCTCGGAGCAAGCTGCCTGGCAGTCGGATCTTCCGAGTCAGTCCATGGTCCGGTCGGGCCCCGGCCCTGAGTAGCTCGGCCTAGTGAGACCAGGTTCGGTGGTTGCGCCCGTGAGGCGATTCGATGTGGGTAAGGGACTGGAGTCCGAGCGTTCCATGGATCATGATGGAGCCTCATCCACGGCGGATGGTAGTATTCGTTCCACCACCCACTGGCGAAGGAGTGAGTGATGTTCCCGGCGTTGTCACGCATACGATTTACATCTCCCCTTACATCTCCCCGAATTACCTTTCCCCGAATCTTCGGCCTTGGTCTCGCCCTGCTGCTGGGCAACCTGTTTTCCCTCGGATCGGTCCGAGGCGAAGAGGAAGACAAACCACAACAGGCCGCTCGCATGCTGATGGTGACCCAGTCGGCGGGATTCAAGCATGGCTCGGTCACTCGTCCCGGCGGCCGCCTGGCTCCGGCCGAGCAAGCGATGACGGAACTGGGAGTGGCAACGGGGCTGTTTCGAGTCGACTGTATTCAGGACGTTTCGAATGTCACCAAGGAGATGCTCGACTCCTATCAATTGATTCTCTTCTACACCACGGGGGACCTCCCCTTCCAGGAGGACGTGCGGGATTATCTCGTCACCGAGTGGGTGAAGAAGAAGGGGAATGGCTTCCTCGGTGCCCACTCGGCCGCCGATACCTACCACAACTACGAACCCTACTGGGAGATGCTCGGGGGAACCTTCGACGGACACCCCTGGAATGCCGGAGATACCGTGACGATCGAGGTTCACGATCAGGAGCATCCCGCCAGTCGTCCCTGGGGGGAGCGGCTGGTCATTCGAGACGAAATCTATCAGTTCAAGAACTGGCAGCCCGAGAAGGTGAGAGTGCTGGCCAGCCTCGATTTCGAGCACACCCCGCTACGCAAGCCGTACCACGTTCCCATTCTCTGGGTGAAGGAGTACGGCGAAGGGAAGGTGATGCACATGAGCCTGGGACATAACGAACATGTTTGGGAGACTCCCGAGTTCCTGGAGGCCATGGCCGGGGGAATTCGCTGGATGCTCGGTCTCGAGGAAGCCGACGCCACCCCCAACCCTGAAGTTTCCCAAGCCGCCGACCAGCGTGCGAAGGAGATGTACGAACGATTCAAGGATCAATGATTCAAGGGTCAATGATTCAAGGACCAATGATCAAGCACCAATGAAGTAGGTAGCTTGCCCGCGAGCGAATGTTCCGCCGCCGACTTCCTCCCACCATCACCCACCGAGGCAACTTGAATTCCCTCGGATTTCCTCGAATTACCTCCGAATCGCGGTGCTAAACGATTCGAGCCGAGGGTGTGGTGTGGAGGAGCGTCGCGGAACGTCGGGACGAGGAGGTTAGGCGAGAAGTTCGGGGACGATTCGAGCCCCCTCGACTCCCGTTAGCCGCTGGTCGAGTCCTTGGAATTTGAACGTGAAGCGGTTGTGATCGATCCCCAGGCAGTGCAGCATGGTGGCATTGAAATCGTTGATATGCACCGGATTCTCGGTGATGTTGTAGCTAAAGTCGTCCGTCTCTCCATGGACGATACCAGGCCGAATCCCGCCGCCGGCCAGCCACATGCAGAAATTTCGCGGATGATGGTCGCGACCATAATTGTCCTTGGTTAAAGTTCCTTGACAATAAACAGTCCGGCCGAATTCTCCTCCCCAAGCCACGAGTGTGCTGTCGAGCAGCCCGCGCTGTTTCAGGTCGGTCACCAGG
>JBJHCD010000258.1:0-7455 GCA_050485845.1 Pirellulaceae bacterium
CAGGGTGTGGTGGCTCGCCCGCGAACTGGCGGGCGAGTGACGATCAGCGTGACTCAGCTCTCGTCGTTCGAATCGGTGGAGGCGGGTGTCGGGGCGTCTTCGACAGCCAGCTTCTCTTTTTTGACGAAATGAGGAGACTTGCCGGAGGCGCTGAGAGCTTCTGCCTTTTGCTCCGCCTGCTTTTTCTGATTGAACTCGTACAGAGCAACCCGCTTGAGAGATTGATTGAAGACCCCCCAGTAGAGCTTGACGCGAACGTCCACGGGGACTTTGGCGCGACTTTTTCGCTTGGCGGGAGCCTTCTTGACGGGGGCATCCCCCTTCACACGTTCCGCGACACGCTCGGCCGCGTCAACCTGATCTCGCAATTCCTTGCGATTAAGCGTCTTTCGCGCCATTGTACTGAATACCCCTTTTTGTGGGTGACGAGGTGATGACGGCTCTATAATACCGCAGATCGGCTTCCTCCGCCAGTTACGCTTCCGCAGCTTGGGAATGACCTCGAGTCGCGGGAGGGGGCCGTGGCCTGTTCCCGAGAAAAAAGTCCGGCGAGCGCCCTGGGTGGCTCGGCCTTGTGAAACCGTTATTTTCCCCTCGAGTTCTTTCCGAAAATCCCCATGGACCTGGACGACGAATTGTGTCTTTGTTTCCACGTGACGAAACGAAAAGTCGTGAATTACATTCGCGTGGAGAAGCCGCGCCGCGCGGGGGAGCTGAGTCATTGTTTTGGGGCGGGGACCGGTTGCGGCTGGTGCCGTCCTTATCTGGAACGGCTATTCCAGCAAGCTCAGCGATCGACAGCGGGAGATCCGAGTGGGATTCAGGATGGGGAAGTCGAGGCGTTCCCGACATCCGACCAATATGCCGAGGCTCGGGCCTCCTATCTTCAGAAGGATCATGACGAGAGACACTGAGCAATTCAATCCGTACGCGTGTCCCGAGCAACCGCATCGACTAGAGCGATTTCGCATCGCCTGGGTTCCACTGGCCATGGCGGCCGGGGCGTCGGTGCTGATCATTACGGCCGGACGCCGCTTTCTCGCCGTCGCACTCGACAGCCGGGGACTGCTGGCCGGCGTGCTGCTCATCTTGATCGGCAGCGTGGTGGGACGAATTATCGGCACCCAGCCACGTGCTCGCGGCATGACGATGCTCGCATCGGGCATCATGTTCCTCGGCCTGGTCAGCGGCTTGGTGGATCATGAGGGGGAAGAGCGAATTCTGTGGGCCTTCGCTTGCATGTGTGGTGGCCTGCTGTTCGGCACCGCCTATCCGCGGTCTCCCGACAAGGGGGGCGAGGGTGGTGGAGCGATGGTTTCCACCCACGCGTCCGCCGGGGAGGGGGGTGGCGAGGAGCGGCGAAGCTGACCGCACGCCGCCTGGATCGCATCTCCTTTTCGTTCGCGAAAATGAAGCGTCACGCCCGCTCCTTCCAGGATCTCGCGGAATCGCCGAATGGCGGCCGGGGTCGGTGTCTTGTAGGGGAGTCCAGCGACGGGATTGTAGGGAATCACGTTCAGCAGGGCGGTTCGATGCCGCAGCAGCGAAGCGAGACGGTGAGCCTGCTGGGGCGAATCGTTCAGTCCTCCCAACAACACGTATTCGAAGGTCAGTTTCCTGCCCGAGGCCTCGAAGTACGCATCGGCCGCTTCCAGCACCGCGTCGATGCCGATGTTCTTGTTGACCGGAACCAGTTGATCTCGCAAGGTATCGTCGGGGGCATGCAGCGAAACGGCGAGATTGAATCGCGGGTTCTCCGCGGCCAACTGGCGGATGGCGGGAGGGAGCCCCACCGTGGAGATCGTAATCCGCCGAGGGCTGATGCCGAGTCCCTGGGGATCGGTCGCCTCGTCGAGTGCCGGTAGGAGTGCTCGCAGATTTGCCAGCGGTTCCCCCATGCCCATCACCACGATGTGACTCAGTCGCTCGTCCGCCGGCAATAATCGCTGCAAGAGCAACATCTGCTCGAGCAATTCCCCGACCGTCAGGTTCCGTTCAACACCATCCAATCCACTGGCGCAGAACACACAACCCATGGCGCAGCCCACTTGGCTACTGATACAAATCGATCGCCGACTGCCGTCACGCAGCAGCACGCATTCGATTCGCCCCCCATCCTCTAACTGTAGCAGGAGCTTTTCCGTGCCGTCGTCGGATGTCTGGTGCTTGACGATGGTGCTGGACCAAAGCCGGAATCGCTCGCTCAAACCCTCCCGCAAACGGGCCGGCAAGTCGGTCATCTCGGCGAAATCCGTCACCCGCCGGTGAAACAACCACTGCCGGATCTGCTTGACCCGAAACGGACGCTCACCCCGCTCCGCGAGCCAAGCGGGAAGTTCGGTCGTCAGTAGGTTCAACAGATGGGACACCGGGAGGTTCCTGGGAAGGATGAAGGATGAAGGATGAAGAGGGGGCGGCGGCGACGGGAGTCGAGGTGAGTTGGGTTCGGGGGGGAGTGACCGAGAGCCTCGACCCACTTCCGTGACTCATCGGTCACGATAACCTTGTCAGGGAAAGTTGGGTAGTGCGAGATGGCGGTTCACAGGGTAGAACAAACCAGTCCCTGGAACCGAACAGCGTGGCTCGTGGCCATGCTCTACTGGTCTACGTGTCTACTGGCCTACGGCTCCACTGCTCTACGGCTCCACCCATCTCCGCCCATCTACTCACTCATTCTGCGATGTCGATGAATTCTCTTGCTCCGAACCCGCGGCGTGCCCTGGATCTGGTACTCGAACTGATGGCGATTCCTGGGAAAAGTGGTGAAGAGGGGGAGATTGCCGGCCGCATTGCGTCTCATCTGCGGCAGGCTGGGGTACCGGAGTCCGCCATCCAGCACGATACGGCTCACCGGCGGACACGGATCAAGGGTGAGGTCGGGAACCTGATTGTGAAGTTCCCTGGAACTCGGAGGGGCCCGAGGCGGATGCTGTCGGCTCACCTCGACACGGTTCCGATTTGCGTCGGGTCGCAACCGGTGAAGCGTGGGACGCTGGTCCGTTCACGGAATCCGACCACGGGACTCGGGGCGGACAATCGAGCGGGTTGTGCCGTGCTGCTGACGACTGCCCTGGAACTGCTCGAACGGGACCTACCGCATCCTCCTCTCACCTTTTGCTGGTTCGTCCAGGAAGAAATTGGGCTGGAGGGCTCGCGACATGTCACCAAGGGAATGTTGGGGAGTCCGCGACGAGCGTTCAATTGGGATGGAGGTTCTCCCTACAAACTGACGGTGGGTGCCACGGGTGGCTACCGGCTGGAGATCGAAGTCCGAGGGATCGCCAGTCACGCGGGGGGGGCTCCCGAGCGTGGCGTCAGCGCGATCGCGATCGCCGCGCTGGCCATTGCCGATCTGCAGCGAAACGGATGGCATGGGGCCATTGAGAAGGAGGGGGAGTTGGGGACGAGCAACTTCGGCGTCATTCAGGGAGGGGACGCGACGAACGTGGTGACGGATCTGGTTCGAATCCGAGCCGAAGCGAGAAGTCACCAGCCCGAATTCCGCCAACGGATTGTCGCGGAGATCGAGCAGGCGTTTCAGCGAGCGGCGGAGGAAGTGGTCAATATCGAGGGACAGTGGGGAGAGGTGTCGGTCACTGGGCGGCTGGACTACGAGTCGTTTCTGTTGGACTCGAACGAACCTTCAGTGGTGGAGGCCGAGTCAGCCATCCGGCTGGCGGGGGGCGAGCCGATTCGGGCGGTGGCCAATGGTGGCGTCGACGCCAACTGGACCACTCGGCATGGAATTCCAACCGTCACCCTGGGGTGTGGCCAGATGCACCCCCACATGACCCAAGAGTCACTGGACATTCCTCAATTTCAGGATGCCTGTCGGATTGGGTTGAGTTTAGCGATGGGGTGTTTGGGTTGAGTTTCATTGAGACTGACGGGGCGCGTCGGTAGGTCAGGGTAAGCTGCGCGGGAATTGGGCGGGAATCTCGCCGTTTTCGACCAGGGGTTGTTCAGGGATTGTCCTGGAGCTGACCTGGAATTGCCCCGGGAATCGCCTGGAAATCGAAACTGTTCGCCACCTCCGGTGTTTTTAGTGTGACGAACGAAATTACTTCCCGCCCTGCGCCAGAAGGTATGTGGTCGCTTAGAATAGAGGTCAAAGATCGTGCCGGGGCATCGGTACATGGAGCGAGCCCCTTCAGGTTCCCGATTCCCAAATCATTTGGGGTAATCCCTTTGTCCGTAAGCGATTCGACTGCCGAACGGTACCAAGCCATTGATCCGGACGTCCGCTTGATGCTACAGGTCCGTGACGACAATGCGGCTGCGTTCGAGGAACTCGTGTTGCGCTACCAGAATCGCCTGATCTCGGTGCTCGAACACCTGGCCCCTTCCCGAGGGCAGGCCGAGGACCTTGCTCAGGAGGTGTTTCTCCGCGTCTTCCGGGCTCGGAAACAGTACGAACCGGGGGCTCGGTTTTCGACATGGCTGTTCACGATTGCCAACAACGTGGCCAGTAACGCGATTCGCACGGTGGCCCGCCGCAAGGAGGTTTCGCTGGACGATGGGGCGTTCGACGACCCCCGTCCACTCGAGAACATGGCGGTGGCTCAAAGCGGGCTCATGCCGGCTCGACAATTGGACAAGCAGGAGCGAGCGATGCTTGTTCGAGCCGCGATTGAGAGTTTGGGTGAACGGCAGCGGATGGCGCTGTTGCTGTCAAAGTTTGAGGGTTTGAGTTATGCCGAGATCGCCGAGATCATGGAGATGACGCCGAAGGCGGTGAAGAGTCTCTTGTCTCGTGCTCGGAGTAATCTGCGCGCGGTGTTGGAGCCTTATTTCGAGGAAGGGGTTTCGCCGCCGGGGAGCACTGCCAAATGAACAATCCGTCCGTTACAACTCATGATCCCGACGAAGAAGATTTGGTGGCCTACCTGGATGGTGAGCTGACTGGCGAGGACATTCTTCGCATCGAAGCTCGGCTCTCGGCGGACGAAGGGTACCGGAACCAGCTCCAGCAATTGCAGCGGGCCTGGGACTTGTTGGACGATTTGCCTCGCGTTGAGGCGAGTGAGTCGTTTTCTCAATCGACGGTATCGATGGTCGCCTTGCAGGCGTCGGGAGAATACCTTGCCACGAAGGGGAAAGCCAAGTCCACCGTTTGGCGGTACATGTTGGCTGCCGCTGCCACCATGTTGGCGGGTTTGTTCGGCTACGGGGTGACCTACTTCATCTATGATTCTCCCAATCGGGAGTTGCTGGCCGATCTTCCGGTGATTGAGCGGTTGGATATCTATCAGTCGGCCGACGATGTGGAGTTCCTCAGGCTGTTGGCACAGGAAGGCTTGTTTGATGAAGAGGTGAGCGATGTTCCCTGACCGGCGACTTGCCCTCATCATCTGCTGCTGGCTCCCCTCCTTGGTTCTGGTCCACTCGTGGGAGAGTCGAGGGGAGGATTGGCGGGACCGGCAGAAACGAGTGAAGAGCTTGTCGCCTCAAGAGAAGCAGGATTTGCAGCGGCGCGAGCAGCGGTTTCGTTCGTTGAGCGAATCGGAGCAGCAGCGGATTCGTGGCTTGCATCAGGAGATTCAGCAGGCACCCGACTCCGAGACGTTACAAGCGGTGATGGTCCGCTACCATGCTTGGCTCAATGGCCTCCGGCCGGGACAGCGGGCCGACTTGAAGGATCTTCCGCCCCAGCAGCGAGTCGCTCGCATTCGGGAACTGCTGGAAGCCGAAGCGGCTCAGCGGTTCCACCGGTTTGCCGAGGATCAGTTGGAATTCGAGGACCGGCGCGTGATTGGTGAGTGGCTACGGACGGTGGCCCGCGATTACGAGGACGAAGTCTTGGAGCGACTGTCGCCGGAGGGGCGCGAATGGATTGAGGCTGCGAAGGAGGATACTCGGGAACGGCGGATCCGCACGGTCGGCATGTTGCGGTTCATTCCGCCTCAGAACTGGGACCTCCCCGACGAAGCGATCAATGAACTCAGTGACAAACTGTCGCCCAAGGCTCGCGAGGCGCTACTGCGGGAGACCGACCCCGCCAAGCGGGCTCGGCTCGTCGGAACTTGGACTCGAGCGACTTTGTTGAGCATGCGGGGGTGGCAGCCTCCGGTTCCTCGGGAGGAGCTTTTGGAGTTTTTCCACAAGCATGTGTCGTCCGAGGATCGATCGCGGATGGAGGCGTTGCCGACCGAGCAGTTGCGGGTGGAACTGGAGCGTCGCTATCACGCCCATCATGGCTGGCGAGACCGGCGTGGTCCCGGAGCCGACGGGGGCTCCCCCGGTCCTCGCGGCCGGGGTGGTGGCCCGGGGTTTCCATTCGGCGATCCCTATCGTCGGCCTCCGAGACCCGACGACGCCGATTCCCGAGGGGAAGCGGAACCAGGAGACTCGGATTCCGAACACGAATTCGAACGAGACGAACGAGACGAACGAGACGGACGCGATGGGCGTTCGGGTCGCCGAGGTGGCGAATCGGGGCGTCGTGGCGAAGGCCGTGGTGGCCCTGGACGTTTCGCCCCCGATGCGACGGAACCTTCGTCCGAACTCGAGTAGAACGCAACCCGAAGGCTGTTTGCGGAACGTAATCCGCCAGATGTCTTCGGGAACAAGAACGCAACCCGACCGGTGTCTTCGGAACGAAGGTGTTCCCCGTTTGTTGGTGGCCCGACGCGCTAGTTTCCCAGTTGCGCATTTTCGGATTTCGCGAGAGGTAACAGCTTCTAGTTTCCCCCGTCCTGATCGATCCCGATCGCCGAATCCGAGTTGGCTTATGGCGCCGGCGGGAGAGGGAGAGCGAGTGGGAGAAAGTAGGCTCGTGGGGTCGCCTGTTCCAGCCATTCGTGAATCTGGATCGCGGGCGACTTGGCATCGGCCATCCCAGTGAATAGTTCGAATAACTGACCCTGACGGCGATACTCGACAACTCGAGTTCGTTCCTTGTCCAGGCCCGACAATTCCAGCACGCGATCAATCGCCTCCTCGATGAAACCGATCTCATCCACCAGGCCATACTGTTTGGCTCGCTGAGCGGAAAAGATTTCGCCGGTGGCCAGATCGAGTCCCTCGTGCGAAATTCCCTCGTCACCCCGAAAGGCGGGGCGACCTTGCAGAACGACTTCCTTGAACCGTCCGAAGGCCTCATCCACGTACAGTTGGAGTAGCTCACGGTGCTCTTCCGGGAGGGGACGGGTCATGCTGAGCATTTGTTTGCGGGGGTGGCTGGTAATCGAATCATCTTCCACGTCCCACCGCTCCAGCAGGCGGCTGAGGTTGTAGTGGGGAACAATCACACCGATCGACCCGGTGGTGGTGGTCGGCTCGGCATAGATCGACTTCGGCTGGTCGCCGACGGCCATCGAAACGTAATAGCCACCGCTGGTTGCCGTGGCCCCCATGCTGACCACCAGCGGAACTTCCCTGACTGACATAAACGCTCTGGCTTACGGGCGCGGCGGAGACGATGCGGCGGCGTTTGTCGCGCGTGATGCTCTCGAA
>JBJHCD010000259.1:0-825 GCA_050485845.1 Pirellulaceae bacterium
GAATAACGCCATCCTCATCGTGCACCAGTCTTTGAACCATATTCGCCTGGAGGGAATGGAGGTTCGTCAGGCCATTCTGGAAAGCGTCCGAGTTCGCATCCGCCCCATCTTCATGACCACGGCCACCACGGTCTTGGGGCTCTCTCCACTGGTCTTCTTTCCCGGTGCCGGCAGCGAACTCTATCGGGGGTTGGGAAGCGTCGTCCTGGGAGGTTTGGTCGTTTCAACGACGTTCACCCTGCTGTTGGTCCCCGTCATGTTCAGCCTCATGCTCGACGCCGAACGATTGTGGGCTCGGCTCCTTCCGGCGACTCCCATGTCGGAACCGAAGTCCAACGAAGATGCCGGTCCCATGCTCGACAAAGATCCCGAAGACTCGTCTGACGAGAAGAAGAATAGCGAGCAGTCGGAAGAGCTTTCCGAACAGTTGGCATGATCGGCCTTGGAGGAAAAAGCGAAGAGCAAGTTGCCGAGTCGGGGGAACCGTTTCCGCTTCCACCTCCCCTCTACTGCTCTGATCTCTCGTGCGAAGCACTCATGTCGTCGAGCTGAAATTCCTTCAATTTCCGCTGCAAGGTGCGAGTGCTGATGCCCAGGCTTTGAGCGGCCTGGGTACGATGGCCTCCGGATTGTTGCAGTGCCCTGCGGATCGCTTCTCGCTCCAGATCCTTGAGCGTCATGCCTGGCTGAAGAACTTCTTGAATTTGCCTCGCGCCCCGGATCGAATCGGGAAGGTCCGCAAGTTCAACTCGCTCATTCATCGACAGTACGATCGCCCCTTCCAGCGTGTTTCGCAACTCGCGAACGTTCCCAGGCCAATCATAG
>JBJHCD010000259.1:835-7421 GCA_050485845.1 Pirellulaceae bacterium
CAACGATCGCTTGCAGGGCTTCGGGAGCGATCTCCCGGACCGGCCGCCGATTCTCCTCGGCAATCTGCTCGATGAAATGGCGGACCAGCAGGGGAATGTCCTCGCGGCGTTGGCGGAGCGGCGGTAATGTCAGCTCGACCACCTTGAGACGAAAATAGAGGTCATCTCGAAATTCGCGGCGCTCAACCAGCTCCTTGAGAGCCCGATTGGTGGCTGCCACCAGCCGGACGTCGATGGGAATTTCGCGAGTTCTCCCGACCGGCAGGATCATCCGCGACTCAATGGCTCGCAGCAGTTTGCTCTGGAGGCCCAGAGGGAGTTCGCCGATCTCGTCGATGAACAGCGTCCCTCCCTTCGCCGCTTGAAACAGTCCCTCACGACGCTCGGTCGCGCCGGTGAACGCCCCTTTCTCATGGCCAAACAACTCACTTTCGACTAGCGTTTCGGGAATGGCCGCGCAGTTGATGGGAACGAAGGGCTGATCGCGGCGAGAACTCTCCAAGTGTAGCGACCGAGCGACCAGTTCCTTGCCAGTACCACTCTCCCCCGTGATCAGCACGGTGCTGCGCGTATCGGCCACCAGGCGAATCTTTTCGAACAGCTCACGCATCGCGGGGCTTCGTCCCACCATGCTATGGATACCCTGGCGTTGTCGCAGTTGAGCATGGAGACTGGCGATCTCGGCCGCCATCGCCCGCTTTTCCAAGGCCCGCTCGATGCGATGAGTCAGCTCGCGAAGATTCACCGGCTTGGAAAGGAAGTCGAAGGCCCCTTCCTTCAGCGCCTTTACGGCGGTGTCCACGGTCCCAAAACCGGAAATCAGAATGACGGCCGCATGCGGCGCCCGCTCCTTGGACATCCGCAGCAGTTCCAGGCCGTCGGATTGCGGCATCTTCAAGTCGGTGACAATGACCGCAATCCCATCGTGAAGATGGGAAACCGCCTCGGCGACCGTTCCCGCCCCCACCGTGGCATACCCCTTCAGCTCCAGCCACTCCTGGATCGCTTGACGACTCGCGGCGTCGTCGTCCACGATCAGGACCTTCCAGTCCCGTGGGTTGAAGCTCACGGCTGGCTCGAGGGGAACGCCAGGAGGTGGGGACTCCGAGTCCATTGCTGGGCTACTTCGGAAGTCGCTCCTGCTCGACCTCCGGAAACTCACCGGTCAGCGACTTCATGAACTCGACCAGATCCGCCTTGTCCTGCTCGGTCAGGTCCAGCTTCTTGACATCCTTGCTGAGATGCGGATTGGGGTGGCCGCCCTTGACGTACCACTCGACCACCTCTTCCAAGGTTTTCTGGCTTCCATCATGCATGTAGGGGGCCGTCTGCTCGACGTTCCGCAGGGTCGGAGTCTTGAAGGCTCCCTTGTCTTCCTCGTTCCCCGTCACCTCGTATCGCCCGAGGTCCGGGTCGTCGCTATCCCAACCGACACCCAGGTTATGATATTTTTCGTCGGTAAAGTTCGCCCCGACATGGCAAGCGGTGCAGGCAGTCTTGTCGGAGAAGAACAGAGCATGCCCTCGCTTCGCACTCTCGGACATCGGGAACTGCTCGCTGACTTCCTTCACTTCCATGTACTGATCGTAAAGATCGGGATCGTTCTCCTCGAGTGCTTCCAGATCATTGATCTGATCCCCCAAAACTTCCTCAAATCGGCGAACGGGTTCCCAGTAGTCAAACGGAGAAGGTCCGGTCACGATGGCTCGTTCGAACGTCGCGATCGCTCGACCGATGTCGTCAATGTTCACGTCGCGGCCGAAGATCTTCTCGAACTGAATCCGGTAACCTTCGATATCAGAAATCGTCTTCACGGCGACATCATGCGTGTTGGCCATTTCGATCGGATTGGCGATCGGACCGACCGCCTGCTCCTCCAACGAGGCCGCTCGACCATCCCAGAACTGTTCCTTGCTCAAGATGCGGTTGTAGCTGGTCGGGGAATTGCGGCCCCCTTCTTGACCACCCACGCCGACGCCGAACTGTGTCTGACGAGCATAACCTTCGTCGGGATGATGGCAATCGGCACACGAAATGGTTCCATCCACCGAAAGTCGCTTGTCAAAGTACAACTGGCGTCCCAGCTCGATCTTGGCTCGAGTCATCGGGTTGTCTTCCGGGATGTACATCGACTGCACGCCGGCGGCCAATCCGAGTGGAAGCTGGACGTTCAGAGGAACATGATTGGCCGGGTTATCCAGCCATTCCTTAATCTGCTCCACCGTCAGATCCCCTTCCCCGGGGATCCCCGAGGTCAGATCGTCGGACCCCAGCAGCACGGTTTCCGGCGTGACATCGGCCGCCACGGGAACAACGGCTTCCTCCGCCGCCACCTCCACCGACTCATCCACTGCCGGCGAAGTCACTTCACCCTCTCTCTCCACCGACTCCACCGCCGTGGGAGCCTCCTCTTCCACCACATCGGCACTCGGTGCGGGCACATCGGCACTCGGTGCGGGGGAATCCGCCAGCTGTTCCGGAACGGCACCGACCGGTTCGTCGGCCAAGTCAAAATCATCACCGAAATCGGCTTCCTGTTCAGATTCCACGGTGGGGTCAGCCGCCGGAGGGGCGGGACACCCCGAGAACAGCCAGAGAGAACAGAGTGATAGAAATGCCAAGAAAGAAGGTGTGGCTCGCATGCAGGTGGGACTCCGCTGTGGCAGGAATGAAAAAAGTGCAAGCTGAGGAGAGGATTACGTTCCCTGGTCGCGGGAACACCTCTTATCTCGCCACCCATTGTACCAGCTGAACAGGCCGAGGCTACCAGTGGGTGGGACGATCGATTGAAACGAAATTGGCCGCGGCGGGAGCAAGGAAGGAGACTCGCACCCACCACGGCCAGGACATGATAAACGATCGACGTTTGTTGCCGATCGACCGAACGACTGAGTCACCGATCTAGCAAACAGGCGAATCGACACTCACGTGATAGCTCGACCTGCTGTCGAGCCGATGCGGGAGCCAACTCTGCCATCAGAGTTCGCTCCGAAACGAGCCCGGGAGTTCATCCGCTGGATTAGCATCCGAACGCCGGGTCCTTCTCCTCGTCCTCCTCGTCAATCACCCGCCTTCACGGGAATTCGACGCAGCTTCACTCCTTCCGTCTTCGGCAGGTGAATCGTCAGCACTCCATGCTTCAACTCGGCATGAATCTGTGCCGCATCCAGCACCTCTCCAATTACAAACGAACGGTGGAAGTCTCCAATGCCATATTCCCGGTAGACGTTCCTCGCATTCGCTCCCCGTGGATGAACTCGACCATGGATCGTCAACTCGCGGTTCTCATAGCGGACATCCAGATCCTCGGGCGCCACGCCAGGAAGATCTCCATACAACACCAACTCGTCATCCGTCTCCAAAATGTCGAAACGTGGCGTGTAGGTGGGGACATTTCGAGTGGTCTCGGACGCCGTCGCTTCGATCGGCTGTTTTTCCATTAGTTCCGACATGGGTATTGTTCCTTTTTCTCTTGACTTTCTCTTCACGAAGAAGGCAAGTTTGTTGTTACCAACATCTGACAACACGGTCCAACGGAACCTCGAACCATTGAACCATTCGGTTCCGACAACCTAAGCCTTCGATCACTCCGCACGCACCTCAATCCGCCGTGGCTTGACCTCCTCCTGCTTGGGGAGTTCAATCCGGAGGATGCCATGCTTGAAGTGAGCCATCACGCGATCGGCGTCGACCGGCAACGGGAGTTCCAGTACTCGGTGAAACTTTCCATACCCCCGTTCCTGTCGGTGCCAGGAACCCTGCGTGGCACTCGGGGCGCGCCGCTCTCCCTTGATCGTGAGGACGTTCCCGGCGTTCACGTAAATTTCCATGTCCGACAACTCCATTCCGGGAAGCTCAGCCTCCACGAACAGGCTGTCATTTTCCTCCCAGATGTTCAGAGCTGGGAAACTCGCTTCGCCTCGACTGGATGCCCCGTTTCCGAACCGGCCAAACAAGCGGTTCATCTCCCCCTGCAGCCGATGCATTTCGGACAACATTTCGTTCCACGGTTGAAAACGTGTCGATACCATAACCCTCATCCTCCTTCTATGAATGAACGACTGCCAACGAACGAAGTTCATGCCGCGAACCACCGCCAAGGGGGAATCGGCTGAGAATCCCCGCAGCCACCGCAACTCGCGGAGGCTGTGGGTCAGCCGAACTGCCCCCCAACCGCTTCCGCGTTCACCTTGTCACACATTCCGGCAGTCGCCTAATGCAGGACTCGTGCCAATATCCTGCGGCGACCAATGTCCCGTTGGACCTGCTCCCCTGCACGATCGCCGCGCAGGACAGGGTTGATCGCAAGGCCTTTTGCAGAAATGACTTGCCAGCAAAAAAGGTCTCTTCGTCCTAACGGGGCCGCTTGCCCAGATCACAAGATGTTCCCGCCGAGCGTCGGACAAATTGTCGGGGTGGCACTTTTTGAACGCGACAAATTGTCGGGGCGGTGGGGAGAGGCGAAGGGGACCGACCGAAGCTCGCCTGGACATTGACAAGCAAGTTAGACGGCCAAGTTTAGAGGGCCAAGTTGAATGGCACCGCCCAAAGCGGGCGAGGAATGACAGGACAGTCGGCTAGGCACCGATGACTCGAGCGTGAACGGAGCGAGCTTCGGCAATATCGTCCGTGCCGCTGACAATCGTGCGGCCATCGCGAAAGACGGTCAGCGTATAACCTTCCACTTCCACTCGAAGCAAGAACCGGTTGTAGGTGACTTGGCCCGAGCCTTCCAGTTTCTGGGCCAGCTGATCGAATGCGACATCCGACCGCTCGGGAAAAGTCAACTGGACCGCGTTTCGGCCGCACAGAACGGCCGTGTGGCTGCCTCGCTTTCCCTCCAGCCAGGGGAAATCCTCTCCGCGGCAGAGACACGAGTCGAATCCTGGAAAGAGGTTGTCCAATTGGATTGAGCGGGCTCGATTGTCCCAGAGTTCGAACACCCCCAAGTGACGACTGACCGCGTCGCGGTTCCCGGACAGGATCTTGATCGCCTCCATCGCTTCGATCGAGGCGATCACGTTAATGATCGGGGAGAGGATTCCAGCCGTGTCGCATGTCGGCGTACTGCCCGGCGCGGGAGTCTCCTGCAGCAGGCAACGCAAACAGGGTGACTCGCCCGGCAGAATGGTCATCGTCTGCCCCTCGGCCCCAATGCAACCTCCGAAAACCCACGGGATGCCGAATTTCAGGGAAGCGTCGTTTAGAAGGAATCGAGTTTCGAAATTGTCGGTTCCATCCACGATCATGTCGACGCCGTCCACCAGGGTCGCGATGTTCGTGTGATCGACGTCCGCGACAATCGCTTCAATCTCCACTTGGGAATTGATCTTCTGCAACTTGTTCTTGGCCGCGATGGCCTTGGGAAGACCCGAGGCCACGTCCTCCTCGTCGTACAACACTTGACGCTGCAGGTTGTTCGTCTCCAGGAAATCTCGGTCCACGATCCGCAACTTGCCGACTCCCGCGCGGACCAGCGTGTTGGCCAAGACCGACCCGAGCGCTCCGCACCCACAAATCAGCACTCGGCTCGCCAGCAGGCGCCGCTGTCCCTCCTCGCCGAGTGAGGCAAAACGCATCTGCCGGCTGTAGCGTTCCAGTTCCATGCCCGTTGGCTCAACGTCGTTCATCAGTGGTTCCGTACTCTGAGAAATCCCGCGAACTCCCCCTTGCCCGCCACTTCGGCTTGCAACCGATCACAACCGCGACGCATCGCGGCTACCTCGTTACTGCCCGTATCACTCTCCGTATCACTCTCCGTATCAATGTCCATCTCCGACCAGGTTTGTCGAACGAGAATCGGTATGTTCGACATTCCGTTCGACATGCCGTCCGGCGGATGGACCAGCCGACGGGAATCCACGATTCCGACTCGAAGCCACGAGGGGAGCGGACTGCCGGCATCGCGAGGGAGGTCTGTTGCCAGCGGCAGCGAAGCTGGAGCGTTTAGCTCCTCCGGCAAGTCACCTCGATTTGGATCTTGGTCAATCCACGCCAGGATCACGGAAGGGTGTCGGTCGAGTTGGTGGAGTCGGGCGGTCAGTTGCTGGGGGGACGTGGCGGAGGAGACGGCGAGTCGCGCCACGATCCGGATGCCTCGTTCATCGGCCTGTGTGCACTCCTCCTCCGTCGGTTCGTGGCGGATGCACGTCGCGTCGCACTCGTGGAGACTCTCCCAATCCAAGGTTGCTCTTTCCGCCGGTTCGACTCCCCGCATCACCCAGCGACGCCCTTCCCAATGAAAACCGGAGCCACGCAGGCTCAGCAACGCAACTCCCCATGAACTCTCCCACCGTTCGATCACATCGGCTCCACGCCGTAGTTCCGCCGATACTCGATACCGGTGGGGATGTTCTGCCGACCAGCCGCAGAAATCGGGAAACCGAGTTACGGCGCGAAGGCCCGCGGGTGAATCACCCTCGGGTCGGAACCGAAGGGTGGTCGAGAGTGTTCGGGCCCGGCTGGAGAACGGACCAACGATCTGGCCGTGCAGTTCCGGCGCCGGCTCGGCGGGCTGAGGGACCTCGAGCGCGATCAGCGACGAGACGGGCGAATGCCGCTCCATTCGGATGGAAAGGTGTTGCTC
>JBJHCD010000260.1:0-7414 GCA_050485845.1 Pirellulaceae bacterium
GTCGTCGGCGGAGACCATGTGGGAGATCGGGCAGACACTGAATTGGTACTTGTCGAGCGATCAGTTTGAAGACAACAACAGGATATTTCGTGATTCCACGCGTGAGTTGCTCCAGGCCGCTCGACAACGCGATCACGACGCCGCCAAGGAGGCTGCCTTGCGGCTGGAAAGGTCCTGTATTGAATGTCACGCATTAATCAACCGGTAGTGGTATCAGCGGTATCTAACGCCCAACGGGATGGTCTGGCAACCGGTCACTCTCGCATCGCGGCGACCAGCTCGGCCACTCGGCGTCCATCCACCGGCGCCGTGACTCGGCCATTCTGTTTGCAGTAGGAGCCGACGATAAAACCGCCCGCCAGGGACCGTAGTTCAGGTAATTGCTCCGGGACCACTCCGCTTCCCACCCACGTTCGGTGTCGTCCGGCCAGGCTCGAGGCCAATTCCAGGTCGCGAGAGGCTGTCGGTTTCCCCGTGGCGGTTCCGGTCAGGATGATCCCGTCCGCTCCTCCTCGCTCCAAGGTCTCCGTCACTTCTTCCGAAAGTGGGCGGTCCGCCAGGGGGGCGGAATGCTTGACCTGAACATCGGCGAGGATCGCAATCTGGTCCGCATCCCACTCCCGTCGCCTCCGCAGCAGGTCATGGGCAGCGCCGACCAAGATTCCCTGATCGGCCAAGCGGGCTCCACAAAGTACGTTGACCCGAATAAACTGAGCCTCCACGGCTCGGGCGATGGCCAGAGCCCCCAATGCGTCGTTACGGAGCAGATTGATTCCCAGCGGCTTGGGGGTCCGTTCCCGCAGCCAAGTCGCGAGCTTGGTGAGGCAAGCCAGGGTGATGGGAGGAACGGACTGGGGATGGAAGGGGGAATCCCCAAAGTTCTCCAGGATGATTCCATCCACGTCCTGCTCGAGATAGGCGTCGGCATCGGCCAATACTTGCCGCTCCACTCCCCCCCAATCCCCGTCGTACCGGGGCGAACCAGGTAGTGGCGGTGCGTGAAGCGTCACGACGAGGGGCTGAGTTCCCTGGGGCCAGATCGTCCGAATTCGGTCGGACAGCTGGTCGAATGAGTCGTTCATTTCTGGTTCATTCTCGGTCACGTTGTGGAAGTCGTTTAACCCTTATCAGTCCTCGGCCCTCCGGCGATTGGTCGGAGCGATTCAGGAATGCGAATTCGTCGTGCCCTTCATTTATATCAACTCGCTGGACGACCCGCGGCTTGCCGCTTATCGAGATCTCACGACATCGAAAATGGCCGCTCGCCAAGGCCTCTTCATTGCGGAAGGGATGCTGTTGGTCCGGCGGCTTCTCGAGAGTGATTACTCGACTCATTCCATTCTCTTGGATGAGAGGCGGGTGGCCGAGTTAGGGGTTTCCGTTCCGGAGTCGGTCCCGGTGTATGTCACTCCCAATGGAATGGTGGAGCGGATTATCGGGTTCAATTTCCATCGAGGCGTGATTGGGGCGGGGGTTCGCCGAGCGGCGCCGAGTCTGGGGGACCTTTTGCAACTGGAGGATTCCCGTTGGATGGTCGTCGTTTGTGACGAAGTGCAGGATCCGACGAACTTGGGGACTATTCTGCGTACTTGCACGGCCTTTGGGGCGACGGCTGTCATTTTGGGTAGCAAGTGTCCCGATCCTTTTTCCCGCCGAGTGCTCCGCGTGTCGATGGGGGCCGCCTTTGAACTTCCGATTCTGCCCTCCGAGGACCCCTTTCCGCTGCTGCAGGACCTCCGCGGGCGGTATCAGGCGGAACTGATCGCCACGGTCCTGGACCGTGAGGCCGAACCGCTACGGGAGGCCCAGG
Source organism: Pirellulaceae bacterium (assembly GCA_050485845.1). Lineage (GTDB taxonomy): Bacteria > Planctomycetota > Planctomycetia > Pirellulales > Pirellulaceae > JBJHCD01. The sequence continues at coordinate 1,811 of JBJHCD010000260.1, forward strand.
TTCCTGCTCGGCTGGCGCTGGTCTTGGGAAGCGAAGGGTTTGGACTCCACCCTCGTTGGCGAGAGTTTTCCGACCGTTGTGTGACGATTCCGATGGACCCTCGGGTCGATTCCTTGAATGTCGCGGTGGCCTGCGGGATTTTCTTGCACCATTTTGCTCCGCTCAGAAATTCCACCCAAGGAGGAGTATGAATATGCCTTTCAGGGTTGTTTTGGCTTTTAAATGGGGGGGAATAGGCAATGACCGAGGGAGAGAGGTGAAAATGCCGAGCCGGTTTCCCGGAAAACGACGATAGATACCCTGAAAGGACGTCTTGCCTTATCCGCCCAGGTGCACGCTATGATTAGAGTTCGGCGTGGCATCGAGGCCTCGCCGAGTTTGGCGGGAAAGAGGGGGGTGCCTCTTTCCGCATCGAGTCGGGAAGTCACGCCGTATGGGTCGAATTCAAAAATTGGGTCGTTCGCTGGCCGATCGAATGTCGTTTCGATGTCGACGTTCGTGGCGGCGTTTGCGGCGTTGGGTGGTCAGGCAGGTGCTGCATGCCGATGACCCTCCCCATCGCTTGGCCTTGGGGGTTGCCATCGGGGTGTTCGTCACCTTCACTCCCACCATCGGATTCCAGATGGTCCTGGTTCTGTTTCTCGCTTGGCTGCTTCGCGCCAACAAGGCGGTGGGACTTCCGGTCGTCTGGCTCTCCAATCCCGCGACGCTCGTTCCGATTTACTGGCCCTGCTACAGCGTCGGTCGTTGGATGCTGCAAACGCCCGCCATCGGTGCCGGTTGGTGGTCGAGCATTACGCATCCCCCGGCGGGTTGGGCTGAACGCGTGACGTTTTATTGGGGGCGTTTCGCCGAGGTGTTCTGGCCGCTATGGGTCGGAGGGCTCGCGATTGGTCTGGTGACCGGTTATGTCACCTATTATCTGGTCAACCAAATGGTTCGTGCCTATCGCATGAAGTGTTGGGGGCAGTTGACCCCACCTCGCCTGCTCCCTCTTTTTTCCACCGACCGGGAGTCACTCGGAGAACCGGTTGATGACCCGAATGCCGCGTCGGGAGGGGGCCTGCGTGCTCCCTCCAACGTTGCCCCGATGAATCGGACCGGCGGAACTGAAATGGCTTCCAGCTCTCCATGTGGAAATCCGAACTCGGCCGCTTGAAGCCCCTTGAGGGGCGGAGTGGGGCGCAGTCGTTATTCAGCGGGATTCAAGATAACGCGGAAAAAGATCGTCCTCGGGCCATCCCGCCACGGCGTCAACCGCCTCGTGCAACTGGCGATCAAGGCGACTCATCAAATCGTTCTCTCCCCGGTCTTTCCTGGTGTTCAGCAGCAGGGCCCAGTGCATGTCGTCGTGTCGATGGACCAGCAAGGTCCAAGTACCGGGAAGGGACCCGGTATGCCAGGAATTGAACAATCCGGGAGCACCTCGAGGACGGACCTGCCATCCCAGGCCGTAATAGACTTCCCGTTCCTTTCCCTCCTCGTCATGGCCCGGCCGTCCCTCGGGACGTTCGACCATTCGGGCGAGACTCTCGTCGCTGATCAGTCCCCCGTCGGTGCCGGCATGAACGGCCACGGAGAACCGCACGAGGTCAATCGCCGAGGCGATCCAGCCTCCATGGGCGTCCATCGCTTCGAGACACCAGGCTCCGTAAGGATGAGGGACTTTGGCTCCCAGGTTCTCGGCATAGACCGAATTCCCCTCTTCGTCGGAGGAGTGATAGTACTTCACCTCGAAGGAGGCTGTCTGGCGAGTATCGCCGATCCGCGGCATCGTGATTCCCAGGGGCTCGAAGATATGCTGCTTGACATAGTCGTCGTAAGGGAGTCCCGATTTTTGCTCCACGATTCGACCCAGCAGCGAGTAGCCTAGATTGGAGTAGGCGTAGCGAGCACCCGGGTCGAAGTCGAGCGGCTTGCCTCGCATGTACTGAATCACGTGTTCGGCTTGAGCGGGGGGAGGGATTCCCAAGCTTTCAGCAATCTGGACGGAGCGAAACATGGGGTCGTAACTCTGGTCACGATCCCATCCCGAGGTGTGATTCAAGAGGTGCCGAACCGTGATCTGTTCCAGTCGGGGGTCGAGTTCGTCGTCTCCGTTTTCTCGGAATGCTTCGACCGCGAGAATGTCAAAGACTCGGGCGTCCAGGTCCAGTTCTTCTTTTTCGGCCAGTTGCAGAATCGCCACGGCCGTGATCGGTTTGGACAGGCTGGCGATGCGGAAGAGACTGGTCGGCAGCACGGGGAGCTTTTCTTCTCGATCTCGTTCGCCGAACCCCCGGGCATACATGAGCTTTCCTTGGCGAGCGACCGCGAGCGCCGCTCCAGGAACATCTTCGTCTCGGATGACCCGCAGCATCAGTTCATCCAAGGGGCGAAACTCTTCCGACGTATCTCCCGTGGTCAGAACCGAACGGGGGAGGGGGGAGGTAACCGGATCGGCCGCCGGTTTGTCCGCCTCGACCAGGTTGGCCGTCGCTTCCGCAGCCTCGGGTTCCTCGCCAAGGGCGGCAGTTGAGGGAGAGAGCCAAATGTTGGCAATCAGAAAAATCGTGGCCAATGACGCGCTGAATGAGTGGCCGAGGAGGCAACGAGTCGCCGACGAGGAATAACTCATGGGAAGAACCATTGGGGATCGCCGTTTCTTCTATCACGATTGGTGTCGAGTTTGGTGTCAAGTTGGGTGTCGAGTTGGGTGTTGAGTTGGCTGTCGAGATTGACGCCCGATTCCGGGAGAGGAGCGTGGCAAGTCAAGCAGCAGGAACCGGCATGCAACCGATACGCTACTTGTTCGCAACTCGTTTGCCAATTCACTTTCCGGCAACCCATCATACTCCAAGCGAGCGGCGGTCGTGATGGGAGCCTACATGGATCAGTTTTCTTCCGCCAAATTCGCCGCTTCCGGCGAATCCGTTACTTCCGGCGAATCCGACGCTTCCGGCGCGATTGGTCGGGAGGCGTCGATCAGGAGCCAGCCGACGGCCCCGGCCAACAGCACGACCGCATAGACATAGAAGATCGGGTCCCACTGTGCTCGGCCGGAGTATCCGAGTTCTTTCATCCAGTCGGCGAAATAACCGACGAAGAGTTGGGAGGCGATGGCCCCCAGGCCACCGAGGGAATTCATCAGTCCGAAGAGGGCACCGAGGTGTCGGCCGCTTATGTCGGTGACGGCTCCCCACCAGGAAGCCAGCGTGGTGAAGGCCGCGAAGACCGCCCCGGTTGTCCAGAGGGCCGAGCCGACTGAGGAGTCCGTCTGCACGGCAATGATCAACATCAAGGCGGCGGAACTCAGGGCGGCGGCTCCCAATCCACTACGGCTCCAGCGTTTGCTCCCTGTCTTTCTCAACAGGTAATCGGCCAAGGTGCCGCCGGCCAGACTTCCGCAGGCACCGCCGGTCAGCACCAGACTGGAGAGCCAGCCGGACAACTTACTCTCGACCGCTCGGCCACTCTCCAAATACGTCGGATACCAGGAGAAGTACATATAGGAGTTGAAGGCGCTGCAGGCGAGCACGAATCCGAGGAGCCACATGTTGCGACTGGTCAGCACCAGCCGCCAGGGAATCCGGGGATGTCGAGTTTCCGTCGAGCGGGATGTGGAGCGTTCAATCAGATCCCGTTCCGCTTGATTCACGGCTGGATGGTCTCTCGGCTCGTCGTGGAACCAGCGGCGGAAAACCATCGCCCAGGCGATTCCGGGAAGGGCAAAAATAACGAATGCCCACCGCCAGCCGACCAGATCGATCAGGTAGGCGGCCGCCACGGGGGCCGCCGCTCCGCCGAACAGGGCGGTGGAATTGATCATCCCCTGAGCGAACCCGCGCTGTTCCAAGGGGAACCAGCGGGCTAGTATCCGAGCCGTATTGGGAAAGGCCCCCGCCTCCCCGGCGCCGAACAAGAATCGAATGGCAATCAGCGAAAGAAGGCCCGTCGCGGCTCCGGTCAAGGCGGTGAAGATCGACCACCAGATGACGATGCGCGTCATGACGCCCCGAGAGCCATAACGGTCTCCCAGCCATCCAGTCGTGACCTCGAACAGGGAGTAGGCGACCGTGAAGGAGGCGAATACCAGGCTCATGTTCGAGTCGCTGAGCCCCAAGTCTCGTTTGATTTCGGGAGCCGCCTTGCTGATGCAGATCCGATCGACGTAGAAAATAAAAGCTAAAACACAAAGAAAAATCAGCACGCCGTATCGGACTCGACTCGGTCGAAGACCATCGTCCATCGGTTCCTGGAACTTCGGATCCGTACCTGCCACAACTACCTGATTCATGAATCGTTATCCTGAAGGGGCGACGTAATCCTGAAGGGTCCAATATTCCAGAACCGGATGCTGAGGAACCAGATTCTGCGGCACTCAGAGCCCGTGAAACTCAGAAATTCTGGCCCGCAGAGCGACGGGCACTCAGAGCCACGCGAACGCAGAGCTACGGGCACTCAGAGCTACGGGCACTCAGAGCCGGCCGGTTCCGAGCTGAGCATACCGGGCATGCTTGGCGAGCCAGGGATGCGGCGATATGCTACCATCGGCAACCGACCGCCGGGAATCAGGTGCTCGACATCGTTTGGAAAGAGGTATCATGCGCATCACAGAAATCGCCGCCTTCGCCGTACGAATTCCGCTCAAGCCGACACGGTACATGATTACGGCGCTGGGGCAGCATACGGTTTCTTCCTACGTCATTGTTCGGGTTCGGACGGACGCGGGCATCGAGGGTGTCGGCGAGGCGACGGTAATGCCCAATTGGAGTGGCGAGACGGTCTGGAGTGCCAAGGCGATCATCGAGCACCTGTTCGCACCGCTGTTGGCGGGGGCCGATCCGCGAGATATCGTGGACATCGATCACCGGATGGACCGAGCGGCCCGGCACAACTGGTTCGCGAAATCGGCGATTGAGATGGCTTGTTGGGACATAGCGGGAAAGGCCGAGAAGAAGCCCGTGTACGAACTCTTGGGGGGCGCGGTTCGCCCCCTCACAACTCGCTGCCGATTCTCCATGGGAGCTTACGAACGTTCTCATGCCGAGCGTCGGGCTAGGGAGTTGATCGATGAGGGATTCACGACCATCAAGGTCAAGGTGGGAGGGAAAGCGGAAACCGATATTGAACGAGTCCGTACGGTGCGGGAAGCCATTGGATCAGAATTTGATTTGACCATCGACGCGAATTGTGGCTGGGACGCGGAAACGGCCATTCACTGCGTGCGGCAATTGGAAGATTGCCGCATTTCCCTCAACGAGCAGCCCACGCCGGACGGCGATTACGCCGGGATGGCTCGAGTCCGACGCGAGACCTCTCCTCCGGTGATGGCGGACGATACCTGTTTCGATTTGGCACATGCTCGAGAACTGCTGCGTAACGAATGCTGCGATGCCATTGGGGTCTATCCCGGCAAGAACGGTGGAATCCGCAAGTCGAAGCAAATTGTTGAATTGGCCGCCGAACACGATGTCGTCTGTTCCATCGGATCGAATCTGGAATGGGATATTGCCACGGCGGCCATGGCCCACCTGGTGGTGGCCTGTCCCAATCTACGGGTCGAGCAGTTCCCGGGGGATATGCTCGGCCCGGTCTACCATGAAGTCCGAGTGGTCAAGAACC
>JBJHCD010000261.1:0-7412 GCA_050485845.1 Pirellulaceae bacterium
GTGCTGGAGTGCTGGAGTGCTGGAAGACTGACAATTCTGGAAGTCTGGCAATTCTGGAAGTCTGGCAATTCTGGAAGTCTGAAATTCTGAATGACCGTCGGGGGTGACCCGAGGAAACGAGAAAGGAAAAGGTCAGCGATGAAGGGACCGACCATCGATCTCCGTAGTGACACGGTAACTCAGCCTTCCCCGGCGATGCGGCAGGCGATGGCGGAAGCCGTGGTGGGGGATGACGTGATTGACATCGACCCGACGGTCGAGGCATTGCAGGAGCGGACGGCGGAGATTTTGGGGAAGGAAGCGGCCATCTTCATGCCTTCCGGCTCGATGACCAACCAAATTGCCGTCCGGATCCACTGCAAGCCGGGAGACGAGTTTCTCTGCGATGTCGGCTGCCACATCTACAATTACGAACAGGCCGCGTTCGCCCAGCTCAGCGGCGTAGTGGCTCGGACCGTGGAAGGGGATCATGGGGTACTGCACCTTGATCAGCTTCGTGAACTGATCCGTCCGATCAACGACCATCTCGTTCGCACTCGGCTCGTTTGCCTGGAAAACACGCATAATCGTGGCGCGGGGCGGATCCAGCCGTATGAGAACGTCGTGGAGATCTGCGACTGGGCACACGAGCATGGCCTCCGCACTCACCTGGACGGCGCTCGACTGTTCAACGCCGTTACCGCGACGGGAATCGACGCGGCGAAGTGGTCCTCGCATTTCGACACGGTCAGCGTCTGCTTCAGCAAGGGATTGGGCGCTCCGGTCGGGTCCGCTCTGGCCGGGCCTCATGACATGATCCGGGAAGCTCGACGTCACCGCAAATTGTTCGGTGGAGGAATGCGGCAGGCCGGGATTCTCGCCGCCGGGGCCCTGTATGCCCTGGAGAATCATCGCCAGGATTTGGGGGAGGATCATGAGAAAGCTCGGCATATTGCCGACACGATCCGGCAGTCTCCCCCTTTCCAGCTGACTCCGCCTCAAGTCGACACGAATATTGTGATTTTCGAGGTGGATCGAGCGGTCGGAAACGCCGCCGACGTCGTGCGACTGCTGGGGGATCGGGGAGTTCGCGTTCTCGCGGTCAGTCCCCAGCGGATCCGAGTGGTAACGCACCGCGATGTCGATGGGCCACAGATCCAGCGGGCCTGTGAGATACTGGCCGAGTTGGCGGACGAACTGACTCGAAGTCCGGCGGCTTCCGCCGATTCCCACTTGGCTCCATCTTGACGGGAAAGCTCGGTCCGCAACCTTGGAGGGAGGGCCCTTTCTGACGACCCCTTTTGTCGCCCCCTTCTGGCGGCCCCTTCTGGAGGCCCCTTCTAGCCGACCGAATGGTGGATTGTTTCGCTTTGCAGGATCCTGCGGCAGCGCGGTAAACTACAGCTTGCGATCTCGTTGTTTGAATCGTGGTTGTTTATGTCGTCGTTCTCGCTGTTATGAATGCCGTCGTTCGTTCCTCTCTCCCTGCCGGGAAGTCATGACCGCTTCTTCATCGCGCAGCCCGACCATTCCCGAGTTCTGGAAACTTGTGGCTCGGAGCGGGCTTTATCAAGAGCAGCAGTGCCGAGAGTTGCATGTCCGTTTCAGCCAGGAAGGAGGGGCCGGGCCGGCCGTTGATACCAAGCCTCTGGCCAAGTGGCTAATTGAGAAGAAGTACCTGACCCTCTATCAAGCTCAAGTGCTGCTGGCCGGCCGTCCCGGACCTTTCATCTACGGGGACTACAAACTGCTCGATCGCATCTCGGAGGGGGGATTGCAGGGATGTTTTCGAGCGATCCACTCGGCCACCCGCTGTCCGGTTCTGATGCAGTTTCTCGCCGGGGAAGCCGTCAACCAGCCGGAAACGTGGAAGGCCCTCTCGCGGTGGCTCGGCGCGGTCTGTGCGATTCGCGACCCCCACGTGCAGCGTTGGTTTCAAGTCGTCGATTTGGGCAATATCAAGTTCCTGGTGGCCGAAGCCCTTTCCGGCGAAACGCTGGACGATGTGGTTCGTCGTGGATACCTCAAGTCCGCTCGAGCCTGTTGGCTGATTCAACAGGCGGCTCGGGGTGTTCAGGTGGTTCACCAACAGGGATGGTGTCATGGTCAGCTGCGTCCCAGCACGATTTGGGTCACGCCCAGCCAGAGCGTCAAGCTTCTGCTGCACGGTCTGGCTTCGCCCACCACTCTGGTTCCTCCGGATCCGTTGGTTGCCGCCGATTACGCCGCTCCTGAACTCTCTCTTTCTGGTGTCGAGCCCAGCCCGAGTTGCGACGTCTATGCCCTGGGCTGTCTCCTCTACCAGTTGCTGTCGGGCCGTCCCCCCTTCCCCGACGGGACGATCGACGAAAAGGTGGCTCGACATGCCAAAGAACCGATCCCCTCGTTGGCTCGGCGCAAAGTCCGACCGGACCTGGAGCAGCTGATTGCTCGAATGATGGCCAAGAATCCGGCAGTTCGATTGGCGACGATGGCCGAGGTGATTGATGGGTTGGAGCCGTTCGTGGAGGACGAGCCTCACTTGATGCCCCCCGCCATGCCGGATCGGATTCGGGAGGCGTACGAGGCCGCGTTGGCTCAGGCAGAAGCCACGCAGGCCTCCGTCGGCGAACCACCCGCTCGAAAGACTCGGAGTTCGGATCCCGCGGCCGAATTGCGAGGGATCGGCAAGGCCCGGGCCGCTCGCCCCGCACCTGCTGCCGCTCCAGCGCCCACGGTCGTGCCGGCTACCGTGCCAGCTCGCCCCACTCCAACCCCGTCTCGTCCTACTCCAACCCCGTCTCACACGACTCCGACGCCGTCTCGCCCCACTTCCGCGCCCGCCCGGCCTACCTCCGCGCAAGCTGGGGCGGGGCCTCTAGCGGATCTGGAAAAGATCGCGGCAGCTGATCGGACGGTTCGTCGAGCGAAGCCGGCAGCCCAACCTTCCCGTTGGTCCCGATCGAAAGGGGTTTGGATGGGTGGAGGCGTCGCACTGGCGGTCTGCCTGATCGTGATCGGATGGGGAGCCATGTATTTTGGGGGTGGCACGGGCCGAGGGACGGATCGTGACGAACCTCCGACACCGATCGCCGAAGGGGATCCTGGTGAACGAGGCCGAGCGAATGCCGAATCGGACTCCACGACGGAAACGGCGGATCGCACGATTCCCGACGACGGGGAGTCCTTGTGGGCGTCGCCAACTCGGGGCGGCAGCCCGATCGATTTGCGGGGCGTTCCGCCGGACTCTCTGCTGACGATCGTTCTGCGGCCCGCCGCGATCGCCAGTCAAGACGAGGGACCTCGGGTCTTGCGAGCCTTGGGGCCGGAATGGGATACGTTGCAGCGGACGTTTGTCGAGCGGTTGGGGGTGCCCTGGGAAGAGTTGGACCAGTTGGTGATCTCGCTGCATGACCAGGGGGCCGCGCCGGTTCGTCCCGCTCTCAGTGCTCGCCTTGCCACTCCCCGCAGGCTGTCCGAATTGCAGCGGCAGTGGGGAAGTCCCTCGGTGAGGGACGAGACGAAGGGAATTTACGAGGGGGAGAATTCGTCCGCCTATTTCTGCTGGGAATTTGACGAGCGGGAAGGAAATTCAGGGGAAGATGTCTCCGAGAATTCCTCCGACGGTTCGTCGGCTGGTTCGTCGGCGGGTGCGGGGGCCCGGCGGGTTCGCGGCTTTGTCTGGGGGCCCAGCGAGGAGGTAACGCTGGTCGCCGATCGACGTGGTGCCCCTCCGGTCGCTCCGCCCGGGACGGAGCCACTCCTCCGCCACTCGGACAGCCAACGGATGCTGAACATCTTATTCATTCCCCAGTACTGGCATTCGAATCTGCTTCGAGATGGTCGTGAGTTTTACCATGGCGAGCCGGCCGAGTTGCGGGTGTTTTTGGAGTGGTTGTTGGGGGAGGGAATTCGAGCTGGATTGGCAAGTGTTCATCTCGGGAGTGAGTCGTCCTACTTGGAATTGCAGTTGGTAACGACGGAGTTGGGAGCGCGTCCCTTGCTGGCGTCGCGAATCCGAGAGCGATTGGCGGAGTTACCGGAGTTGGTCGAGACGTATCTGGCGACTGAGGTTCAGCCTCCGGAGTACTGGCGGCGAGTCGCTTTTCGCTTCCCGTTGATGCTTCGTTTTCTTTTGGACCAGACGCGGGTCCAGGTGGAGAATGAGCGGATTTTGCTGAATGCGCTGCTTCCACCGGAAGCGCCGCACAATCTCGCTTTCGCGTCGGAAATGCTTTTAGCTTCCCCCCAAGGGGCGCCGGTGGCGTCGCGTACGGAAACTTCCGAGACTGGGCCAAGTGCGCTGGAGGAGGTCATGCGGGAGCGGATGTCGTTGCGATTTGATCAACTGGCGCTCGAAGCGGCCCTCGCCGCCATTGTTAGCGACATTCGCGAAAGTTATCCTCGCCTCCCCTTCGAATTTGATGTAAAGATTGTAGGGGAGGATTTCGAGAAGGGGGGGATTACTCGGAATCAGCAGGTCGTCAACTTTGATCAGCGCGACGCGACCGTGGAGGAGGTGCTGACGGCGTTGGTCCAGCGGGCCAATCCGATTACGACGGTCCGATCACCGAGTGAACCGGACCAGAAATTGATCTGGGTACTGGCCCCGGATCCGGATCGTCCGTCGCGAACGATCGTTCTGCTGACCACTCGCGAGGGAGCTGAAGCTCGGGATTGGCCCCTCCCGGCCGTATTTCAATAGTGTCCATTTCGGCGGAGGTGAAATCGACAGTGTCGTTCACAATAACCTGCACCACTTGCCGTAGCCGGTTGCGAGTTCAAAACGAATCCGCCGTGGGGCAAATCGTCGCCTGCCCGAAATGCCGCAGCATGGTCATGATCGAGCTTCCGGATGACCACGTGGCTTCCTCCACGCCGGCTCGGGAGTCTTCCGGCGAGATTCCCAGTCGTCCGAGCCAGGAAGATCGGGCTGGCGCCTCGGCTGGTGGTGCGCCATCGAGTCTTTTGGAGGGGGATGTCGAGCAGTTTCTGGCGAGTGCGGCTTCGTCGCCGGGAGGCGATCTCTCTGAGAAAGAGACCGTGGACGAACCACTGCAGGCCGGCAAACTCCCCGCGACCGCCATGCGCGACCGGGTGACGCAGGACGATTCGGCCACGGGGGAGAGTGCCCGCCCAGGTTCGGACCCACAGATCGGTCCGAGAAAAAAAGATGCTTCCCATCCGGATCGGGGCCGTCAGGTAACGGCTCAGCGTCCCGAAGCGGCCCGTTCGGTGGACATGGATGGGGGTGAGGAGGGTGAATCGAGTTCGACGGAAAAGCCACGAGATTGGCTTTCCGAGGAGTCGCGGCAGCTACGGCGATGGGGAATGATTGGTGGAGCGGGAGTTGCGTTATCGATTGTGGTTATCGTGCTGATTGGTCTGGCAATTTCTCGTCGAGCGGGGGAGGCGACGGTCGCCCAGCAGACCTCATCGAGTCGGCCGGATACCGAACAGAGGGAGTCGGGCCCTGCCACGCTTGTTGCGAATGCCGAAGAAGAACGCTCGCCGAACAGCGGCCTGGAAGTGGCTCGGGGTGAAGGCGAGGCAGATCGGGAATCGCCGGCGGACATTGCGGAGGGGACCAGGAGGGCGAATCGTGCCGGGGATGCCGCCGTCGATGCCTCCATCAATGATGACAGCGCGGCCCGGAATGATGGTGAAGCGGGAAACGTGGACTTCCGACGCGACGTGGAGAATCGAGCGGCCGGGGACGAATCGAGTCCCTTCCCTTTCGAACCGGCGGAAATGGATATTTTCGAACCCTTTGGTCCGGAAGACGAAGGGCCTCGAGACGCAGCATCGGACAGTTCGCCTCCCTCGAGTTCACGGGCCGAAGGGGGAGCGGCCGATGGGGCGGGATCGCGAGCGGCGCTTCCCGAGCCGCCGGGGCGGCGAACATTTCGGCTTCCTCCTGGTCTTCGAGATGCGGAAGACCTGCTGCTGGATCGTCCCTCCGATCCGACGCTCTTTCTGGTCGACTCGACCTTCGACCTGATCCCGGTACCAGGAATGCCGCATGATCTGGGCGCGGCGATGCCCAAGCCGGCACCTCGACAAGTCAACGTCACGGCCCAGATGAACGTGCAGATTCCCGAGGTGCGATTCAACGAGATTCCCTTGAGGGAATTGGTGCGGTTTGTCTCCGAGTTCTCGACGGTTCCGATTACTTTGGATGCCGACGCCTTGGAGCGATTGGGGGTGGCCCCGGACGCTCCCGTCACTCTGCAGGCCGAGGATTTGGAACTGGGCAAGATTTTTCAGATGGCGCTCGAGCCGTTGCAGCTCGAGCATCGGACAGTGGACTCCCAGTTACTGGTAACGGAAAAGGATCGAGATCGTCTGGAAGAGCGGACATACAACGTGCGAGATCTGATTGGGGACGATCCGGGTGGGGCTTCGGCCTTGCGGTCCACGGTGACGGGATTGATTTATCCGAAGACCTGGGAAGGGGTTGGAGGATCGGGAACGCTCTCGCTGAGCGACGGTCAGATGACGATCACCAACACGCCCGAAGTCCAATTCCACGTGGAGATCTTTTGTGATCATCTGCGGATAGCTCGGGGATTGCGGCCGCAAGGGGAACTCCCTCCCAACCGGGAGAACCTTGACCTTCGCATTGCGGCCGCGCTCCCCAAGTTGGAGCAGACTTATCAAGCGGACTTTCCGGTACCGGCGAAGTTGTCGGCGATTCTGGACCAGATCGGCCAGGATGTCGGGATGCACTTTTTGGTGGACTGGATTGCCTTGAAGGGGGCGGGTTGGAATCCCGACGCGCTCGCTCGGCTCGAATTACAAGAGGAGCCGCTCAGCACGGTGCTCCAAGAACTCCTGGGGCCGATGCAGTTGTCTTTCCGAGTCATTGACGCTCGGACCTTGCAGGTTACCACCGAGTCGGCGGTGGCGGAGACGCTGGAATTGGGCTTTTTCCCGCTGGAGGACCTACGCGGGGACGACGCGGGGCAGAAGGTCTTGGAAGCGGTCCGAGCGGCGATCGCCGACGTTCCGAAACTGGAGCGGGCCGGGGGAGGCATGCGGTATGACTCCCCCAGCCAGACCTTGGCCGTCTCCGCCCCCCAGCATCAGTTGGCCGCCGTCGCTCGACAACTGGAACAACTGCGACTGCAGATCCAGTAGGAAGAAGAAGCGGTAGGAAGAAGCTGAGTAGGTAGTAGGCTGGGAGCGGTGATCGGGCGGGTGCTATTTACATCCGAGTGATCCATCAGGCCTCGACCGGTTCTCCTTCGAGTTGGGGCATGGAGTAGCCGAGGGCGTCGGCGATTTTCCGGCACTTCTCCATGGTCTGTTCGAATTGCACGAAATTCAGCGACTGATAACCGTCACTGAGAGCGGTTTCCGGATCGGGATGGACTTCGATGATGAGCCCATCCGCTCCCGCCGCGACGCTGGCGGCGGCCATGTCGGGGACCAGATAGGCATGCCCCGTTCCG
>JBJHCD010000262.1:0-7401 GCA_050485845.1 Pirellulaceae bacterium
CCAGTGGACCCTCTCCGATGGTTACGTCTATTTCCGAGCGGAGGAGGGAAAATTTGCTGGTGATTACGAACTGACACATACCGTCCTTCCGGTTGGGTTGACCCTCTACGATGTCCAACACGTGGTCGTTCAGGACCTCACGTTCCAGGGCTTTCAATTGGATGGAGTGAATGCCCATGATCGGGCACGAAACGTCGAACTGGTGGGCCTCGTTTGTCGAGGTAACGGGCGGAGCGGCATATCCATCGGGGGGGCTTGTCGAGTTCGCTTGGAAGCCTGTTTGGTGGGAGACAATGGCCGAGCCCAAGTTCGGACGGAAGGTTTCTCTCATACCTCGATTATCAATTGCGACCTGATCGATCACCCCGAGGCCCCCGCCCTTCAGAGGGAGGGGGGAAGTGTCACTCAGGATCAGCTTGCCAAGCAGCCGGCGTTGGCAAATCCACGCCTGGGAAGTTCCCCGCCGGGCGAACTCCCCTCAGGGCTTCAGCGTCGCTAGGTCGAACTGGCTTTGTTCACCGTTGGGCATGGGACGCGTCTTGGGGCCGGGGTCCCGATCGACAGCTCGCCGACGATCCGACTGGTACGATCGCCCGGCTGACGCTTCCAGGCGGTTCGCGCTATAATGGGGCGTTTCGCGAGCCGCGAGCGGGAAGGGAGTCGGTCTGCCATTCGCTACGAGGCTCGGATGCCTCAGATTCCCGAGTGGTGCATGTCCTCGATTTTGGCCGATCTCACGGAAGTCCAACGGCAAGCCGCCTCGCATATGGAGGGGCCGCTCCTGGTCCTCGCGGGACCGGGAAGTGGGAAGACTCGAGTGGTCACGCACCGGATCGCCCACCTATTGCGTTCGGGAGTACGAGACTGGGAGATTCTGGCCCTCACGTTCACCAACAAAGGGGCGGACGAGATGCGGCAGCGGGTCGATCGTCTCGTGCCGGGGCATCAAGTCTGGGTCTCCACCTTTCACCGCTTTTGTGCTCGGCTGCTCCGCCAATACGCCACACTCAGCGGTCTTGCCCCCAACTACTCCATCCTGGACACGGACGACAGTCAAGTATTGCTCAAGCGTGCTTTGCAACTGGCGAATGTCGACTCTCGCTATCAGTCTCCGAACGCGATTGCCCGAGCGATCAGCTCGGCCAAGGCGGCGACCGTGACGGCCGAAGCCTATCAGGCTCGGACAGGCGAACCATTGGACACGATCGTGGCCGAAGTCTATCCGCTCTATCAGCAGCAGCTCCTCCAAGCGAATTCCGTTGACTTCGATGATCTGCTGCTGCACGTCGCCACGCTGCTCCGAGACAATCCGGATCTGCGTGCCGAGCTGGATCGGCGATACCGATTTATTCTGGTGGACGAGTATCAGGACACGAACTTGGCGCAGTATGCGATTGTCCGCGGCCTGTCGGTCCTGGAACCCAATTTGTCGGTTACCGGCGACCCGGACCAGTCCATCTATGGCTGGCGGGGAGCGAATGTCGGCAACATTCTGGAGTTTGAACAAGACTATCCGGCGACCACCGTTATCCGGCTCGAGCAGAACTTTCGCAGCACCCAATCGATCTGCCGGGTTGCCGATCACTTGATCTCCCATAATATGCGTCGCAAACAAAAGTCGCTCATCACGGAGAATCCGGAAGGAGTCCCCGTCCGGCAGACGAGGTATTCCAGTTCCCAGGAGGAAGCTCAGGGCATTGCGGCGCGGATCGAGCAAGCCATTCGCGACGAGGGGCGTCGCGCTGGAGACTTTGCGATCTTCTACCGCACGAACGCCCTCTCGCGGCAGTTGGAGCAGGGTTTGCGTCAGAGGGGCATTTCCTATCAAGTGATTCAGGGGGTGGCCTTTTATCAGCGCAAGGAAATCAAGGATGTGCTCGCCTACCTCCAGCTGATGAACAACCCGCAAAACGATGCCGCTTTACTGCGGATTATCAACGTCCCTCCCCGTGGGATCGGCAAGCAGACTTTGCAGAAGTTGTCCCAGTTCGCTCAACAGGAGCGGCTCTCCCTGCTCGACGCGGCACTCGCTCCGACGTTTCACCAGTCACTGGCCGCTCGAGCGAGAAAGGCCGTCCGGGAATTTGCCGAATTGCAGGTCGAGTTGAGTCGATTGGTGGACCAGCCCTTGGAGTCGATTATCGGGCATCTGCTGGAACGATCGGGATACGTCGAATATCTCGAATCGGCTCGAGACAATTCGGACGTGGATCGAGCGGAAAATGTCCGCGAACTCCTCGGTGAAGCGAGGGAATTCGACGCTCGGTTTCCCGAAGGCCCTTGGTTGGAGGCGTACCTGGAGCGAGTTTCGCTGGTTAACGACGTGGATGACTGGGACGAGTCGTCGTCGTCGGTTTCCCTCATGACGATCCATGCTTCCAAGGGACTCGAATTTCCGGTCGTGTTCCTGGTCGGTTTGGAACAGGGCATTCTCCCTCATGAACGTAGCCGGCATTCCGAGGAGGGAATCGAGGAAGAGAGGCGACTGCTGTTCGTTGGGATGACTCGGGCTCGCGAGGAACTTTACTTGAGTCACGCGGACCGGCGAATGCGAAGCGGCACCGTGCAGACATCGATTACCAGTCCTTTCTTGATGGAGCTTCCGTCCGATTGGGTCGAGCGGAGTGGGTATGGTCGTGGCGGGATGTCGGCGGGATATCCTGGCGAGGGCGACGATTTCTTTGGGGCTCCTTCGGGATTCGGGGAAGGAATGGACGATACGGCCAGTGACTTCGCACACGAGCCGGGATGGGAGGAGCCGGTATGGGATGGCGATTCCGATGGCGATTCCGATGCCGGTTCAGACGGCGGTTCGTCCGGCGAGGATTCGCGGGGGAAGCTCCGGGAAGGTGGCGGAGGTGATTTCGAGCAGGGGGAGTTGGAGGAGGAAGAACAGGTGGTCGAGTGGGATGCCGACGCGGTGCAATGGGATCCCGACAACATTTCGATGGATCGTCCACGCAAGAGGGGAAAACGGCCACGAAAATCGAAGCCGCCGGCAGTCATGGGACCGATCCGAGCTGCGTCGGAGTTGCTGGGGGACTCCGAGGCGACAGGACGCTCTCCCCTGGAGACGAATTCGGCCACTTCCCCGGATCGGTTCACCGAGGGGATGTTGGTCCATCATCCGGAATACGGTTTGGGTACCGTCGTGGCGTTGGCCGGGCGGGGGCCGAAGCGAACGGCCAGTGTCCGCTTCTTCCAAGCTGACGGAGCGACGCAGCAGTTTTATTTGGCCTACAGTCCACTCACGCCTGTCCGATCCGAGCCACCGTAACGGAGCGTTCCTCGTCTCTTTCTCGCCTGTTCCTCATTCGTTCCTGATCGGAGGTTTTCCCAGCCCATGGCTTCCTACACGAAACTAGCCCAGCTTCGCAGTCCGGACTCGCTTCGCTCGCGACTGGAGGAACTGGGCTGGGACCTTCCAGTCGATGACCAGATTCTGTCGGCGACGGAAGGGTCCCCGCTGGCTCGGCCGCTACGAGTGGGGGGGCATCGCGTGGGGAACCGTTGGTGCATACATCCCATGGAGGGATGGGACGCGGAGCGGGACGGGTCTCCTTCCGAGCTGACGTTGCGGCGGTGGCGGCGATTCGGAGAGAGTGGAGCGAAGTGGATTTGGGGGGGGGAGGCGGCGGCGGTTCAGGAGGATGGCCGAGCCAATCCGCGGCAGACGCTGGCGACGCCCGAAAATCTCTCCGGACTGACTCGACTGCTCCAGGAACTGCGCCAGGCTCATTGCGACTCATTCGGCCGGGATGACGATCTCTATGTCGGGCTTCAGCTTACCCATTCGGGGCGATTTTCACGTCCCCATTCCTCTCGGCTCGAGCCTCGAATCGCCTACCATCATCCGCTGCTGGATGAAAAATTCGGGATCTCGCCAGACGCCACCGATGTCGTCTGGTCGGATGGTGAACTGGAGCGACTGGTGGACCGTTTTGTCGAGGCGGCTGGAGTCGCTTGGCAGGCTGGATTTCAGTTTGTGGATGTGAAGTCGTGCCATGGGTATTTGCTACACGATTTCCTGAGCGCCAGGTGCCGTCCCGGCCGATTCGGCGGGGACCTCGAAGGGCGAACTCGACTACTGCGAACCATTGTGGGGAGGATTCGGGAGGAGTTTCCCGAGTTGGAGGTGGCGGTCCGCCTGAGCCTGTTTGACACGCTTCCCTATCGGACCAGTCGCGAGGTGGGGCAGCCGATGGAGTATCGGAACTTGCTTCCCTACTCGTTCGGTTTTGGACTGCGTCCCGACGATCCGCTGGAGATTGACCTGGAGGAACCACTGGAATTGCTCCGCTGGCTCCATGCCGCGGGGGTGGTGGCGATCAACATTTCGTGTGGCAGCCCGTACTACAATCCCCACATCCAGCGGCCGGCGATTTTTCCGCCGAGTGACGGATATTTGCCCCCCGAGGATCCACTGGTGGGAGTGGCTCGACAAATCACTACCGCTCGGCGCTGCAAGGCGGAGTTCCCCGACTGGCCGATGGTGGGAACGGGTTACAGCTACTTGCAGGATTTCCTCCCTCATGTTGCTCAAGGGGTGGTTCGCGAGGGATGGATCGACGCGGTCGGGTTGGGGAGGATGGTTCTCTCCTATCCCCGCCTGCCAGCCGATAGTCTGGAGCGGGGCGAGTTGGAGCGGAAGTTGATCTGCCGCACCTTCAGCGACTGCACCACGGCCCCGAGAATGGGGCTTGTCTCCGGATGTTTTCCGCTGGATCTCCATTACAAACAGCTTCCGGAGGCTCGAGAGCTGCAGGAGGGGAAGCGTCGCTCTCGGGAAATGGGGAAAGGGGAGTAACAACATGGGGCGTACGCTCTCCAATTCCTCGGTGGTCAAGGGCGACGTGGAGACCCTGCCTCCCGCGACGAATATTCGGACGGATGCATTTCGGCTGCGTGAGTTGGCCGCCGAATGGGGGCATCAGCCCGAGTTGATGGAGATTGTCCAGCGACTTCGGGCCGGTACTCCCGTGACGATCGACCATGTGGTCGGAGGAGCGAGATCCTTGCTGGCTGCCGCTCTGCTTGGTCAAGTTCCGAGTCAGTTGGTGCTGATTACGCCGCAGGCCAAGGAGATCGAGGAACTGGAAGACGAGCTGGCCCTGTTCACCGACCAGCCCCTGGCGGCATTCGTCCCATGGGAAGTGGGGGTGGGAGAAAGGGAGCTGGCTGACGAGATCTACAGCCGGCGGTTGCGGGTTCTGAAGGAGCTGAGCGGCGGAGGGCCAGCTCCCCGACTGCTGATCACTTCGATCCAGAGCTGGCAGCAACCCGTCACTTCTCGCGAGGGCCTGGTGGCGCATGAGCGGGTCATTCGAGTCGGGGACGTCCTGGATGGGGAAGCCTTGCGAGGCTGGCTGGTCGAGCAAGGTTTTCAGGGGACTGCGGCGGTGGAGATGCCGGGAGAGTTTGCTTGGCGGGGAGGCATACTGGACCTGTTCGCGCCCGCCTGGTCGGAACCGGTTCGCATTGAGTTTTTCGGTGACGAAGTCAGTTCCTTGCGGACGTTCACCGTCGAGACGCAGCGGAGCACCGAGCGAATCGACCAGATTGAAATCGCCCTGTTGGCTTCCACGGAACGGGACCGGGAGCAGGCGACCAGTTTCCTGGGAGAGTATCTGGCTCGAGACGCTTGGATTCTGCTTTTGGAACCCGAGAACATTCACGAGCAGGCTCGACAGTATCAAGACCGCACCGAGGGGAGGGACCTAATCTTTTCGGCCGACGACGTACTGGCTCGGCTCCGTGATTTTCCCCTGGCGTTGGCTGCCGGTCTGGCATCGGGTGGCTGGGAGGAGACCGTGCAATTGCCGGTGGAATCGGTGGAGCGATTCAGCGGCGAGGTGGGGCGAGTTCGGGAGGAGCTAGAGGGAATCGCGGCGGGCCGGGAAGTGACCATCGTGACCCAGACCGAGGCGGAAGTCGAGCGACTCCAGGAACTGTTTGCCTCCAGCGAGACCGCTCGGCAAGGTCGCTTGCAATTCACCGTCGGTCATCTGACGCGCGGGTTTTCCCTGCCGACCAGGAGTCAGTTGTTGCTGAGCGGCAACGATCTGTTCCATCGGACGGTGGTGAAGCGGGATGTTCGCCGCCCGGTGAGGGGAAAGGCGCTCGATAGCTTTCTCGATCTTCGAGCGGGCGATCTGGTGGTTCACTTATCGCACGGCATCGGGCGGTATCTCGGCCTGCAATTGCTGGATCGGGAAGGGCAGGCCGAGGAGCATTTGACGGTCGAGTTTGACGCGGGTGTGAAGATCTATGTCCCCGCCTCGCGCATCCATCTGGTTCAAAAATACGTGGGAGGTTCGAAGGGGCGTCCCAAGTTGGCCAAGATCGGCGGCAAGTCCTGGGTCAAGCAGAAGCAGGCGGCTCAAGCCGCCGTCCGTGACGTGGCAGCGGACATGCTGGAACTGCAAGCCAGTCGGTCCGGACGACCTGGGATCCCCTTCGCAGCCGACTCGGAATGGCAGCGGGAATTCGATGCCGCTTTTCCCTACGAGGAGACCACGGATCAGCTGCATGCCATTACCGCGATCAAGCACGACATGGAACTTGGTCGCCCCATGGATCGACTCCTCTGTGGAGATGTTGGTTTCGGCAAGACGGAGTTGGCGATGCGAGCCGCGTTCAAGGCGGTGGAAAGCGGTTATCAGGTTGCCGTGCTGGTCCCGACGACCGTGCTGGTCGAGCAGCATTATCGAAATTTTTGCGAGCGGATGGCCGAGTTCCCGCTACATATCGCCAAGTTGAGCCGCTTTGGGACACTGGCCGAGCAGCGGGAGGTGGTGCGGGGCATGGCCTCCGGTTCGGTCGATATCGTAATTGGTACCCATCGCCTGGCATCCAAGGATATTCGGTTTGATAACTTGGGCTTGGTGATCATTGATGAAGAGCAGCGGTTCGGCGTCGATGTGAAAGAGCGTTTGAAGACGTTACGAAGCAGCGTCGACGTTCTGACCATGACGGCGACCCCCATTCCTCGGACACTGCACATGTCACTCGTGGGAGTGCGTGATATTTCCAACCTGGAAACTCCTCCCCAGGAACGGGTCGCCGTCGAGACGAAAGTAACGCGGTGGACCAATGAAGTCATCCGGCATGCCGTGATTCGCGAGCTGAATCGGGGAGGACAGATCTATTTCGTGCATAACCGAGTGCAAGCCATTCACGTGGTGGCAACCAAGTTGCGGCAGATCGTTCCGGAAGTACGGATCGGGATCGCCCATGGTCAGTTGCCGGAGGATGAACTGGAATGCGTGATGGTCGATTTCCTCCAACATGAAATCGATCTCTTGCTGGCCACCACGATCGTGGAAAGCGGCCTCGACATTCCCAACGCCAATACGATCTTTATTGACGAGGCCGACTGTTACGGATTGGCCGATCTACATC
>JBJHCD010000263.1:0-4244 GCA_050485845.1 Pirellulaceae bacterium
ATCTTTGACCGAGTGCGAGAGGTCCGTGGAAAGAGTCCGGAGCTGACCAACGAGATGATCAACCTCAGCTTGAATCAGACGTTGAGCCGCACGATCCTGACGACCTTCACCACGCTGATCGTGGTGGGCATTCTGTACGTCTTTGGAGGATCAGGCATTCACGACTTCGCCTTCTCGCTGTTAATCGGCATGTTGGCGGGCGTGTATAGCACGATGTTTATTGCCTGTCCGGTACTGTTGTGGATGGTCAATCGGGCTCCGGCCACCGCCAAGGCCACGAACTCCGCCTGATCAGGAACGCTTGCCGATTAGGGAAGTGGACGGAGGTTGGTCCGGGGCGAGGGCTCGAGCCGAGCTGGTTCGTGGACGGAATCTCCGCGTGAGGGACGCCGGATCGGCTGCAGTGCTTCGTTGCTTTCCCCCTGGGGCGTTCGGGTTGCGGCAGGGCGAATGAGACTCGGTCGTTCGTCCCCTCCAGCCACGGCATCTTCGGCCGGGGAGAGTCCGCGGAGGGGGGTGCGGGAACCTGAGTCTCGTGGAGCGGGGTTGCCGCGGGAACTGGTTCCGTGTGCGGCGTCACCGCGCGGGATTCGAATCTCCTTGCCGACCGGAAGCAGTTCCGGGTGGGACAGTACGTCGCGATTGGCGGCGAAGATCTCTTCCGCTCGCGATGCGTCGCCCCAGTAGCGGACCGCCAAACTGGTCAGCGTGTCACCATCGACAATCCGGTGAATTCGCGGGGGGGAGACGGGAGCCCGTTCGCGTCTCGGTTCCGGGATGGCAACTCGCGAAGCGACGCGGGGTACTTCGGCGGCCGGGCCGACTTGATAGGCTTCGGCCAGTCCGCCGTACTGGTCCGGCATCCTCGGAGGTTCGGGTAATCGAGTCTCCTGTGACTCGGTGGCCCCCACGGCCGATACCTCTTGATCTCTCACCAGGGGCCCCAGTCGTTGACGATGCGACCTGGTGGGATCGTCATCCGAAACATGGACCTTGTTTTCTTCTTGCCAGATCAGGCTATCGGCCAAGTAGCTGAAGTCGACGGGAGCCTCTCCGTTTGTCTCTTCGACCGATTTTCGCTGGAATGAAAAGGCGATGGCAACGCCGCATAGCACGACAACCGTCGCAACAA
Source organism: Pirellulaceae bacterium (assembly GCA_050485845.1). Taxonomy (GTDB): domain Bacteria; phylum Planctomycetota; class Planctomycetia; order Pirellulales; family Pirellulaceae; genus JBJHCD01. The sequence continues at coordinate 1,133 of JBJHCD010000263.1, forward strand.
ACCAGCTTGAATGACGCCCCTGCATCGCTCCACTCTCCACTCCGCAAATCACTTCGGCCACTCGGCACTAGTCAATCCTACGAGCCACTTCAGAGAGAGTGCAGTGAATTCTGGAGAAATGCCACAATTTGTCGGCTCGCCCCGTCCATGAGCGCCGGTAAGGCAAGAGATGGAGAAGTGCGGCCACTTTGCCGTTTGGGAAACAAATTCCGAACAAGGCCTGGCTCCCGCAACAGACCGGGGGGAACGACTGGCCAGCTACACCCCCCCTCCAAAGAAATCCTCTGCTGGCCGAACGACAACAACGACACCTCAGCCGTCATTCACTCGCGGGAGCGGCCCGGGGGCTCTGGCGAACTCGCCAGGGGAACTCAAACGATTGATTCACCAGATGGACGTGGAGGAACCGAGCCACATCGAGCCCGACGGTCAAGCCTCGTCCTTGCTGCAGCAGTTGTGTCCCTTGCAGCGAGGTATCGGCCTGGAGGAATCTCAGAGTTCGATCGGGCATGGAATGGGAACGCTCGAAGGAACGATGCAGTCGTTCGGCATCGCGAAGGGCCCCGGTATCCTTGGCTCCGACGCCGATCAGTGTCGGAAGTTGAGACCCGACCACGGGATGCTGAGTTGCCGCCCGTCCCGACATTCCTCGAAAAGACGCCGGGGGCGAGAGCAGCACGACCACCTTGACATCCCGCCCTTGCTTGAAGGCGGGCAGCTGGGGCCAATTCCAGTCGTGGACTGCCCAATTCAGGGCGAGCAAGGCGCCAAACTCGGCCCCGACCACGGCCAACATCTCGATATTGACCAATCCTTCGTTGTTTTTCTCCAGGAAAAAGCGTTTGCACGCTTCCACGTCCCAGATCATCGTGTTCAGTTCCGCCGGACGCATCCGTTCGAAATTCAGCGTCACTGGTCCGCCGGGCGTGTTTCGCGTGAGACTTTGCCCATGCCCGCGCAGATCGGGGACAATGACGGCGTGCCCCATGCTCTGGAGACCCCGCGCGAACGATTCATACTCGGTTCGCCGCCCCCCATATCCGTGCACCAAGATCACGGGGACCACGGTCCTTCCATTGATTCGCTTCACGACGTCGCCCTGCTGCTGGAAGCCGCCCGGGTAGTAGTCGGCCGCCAGTGTCACGTTATCTCGCGTGGTTAACCCAACGCGTTCTCGGGGGGGAATCGTCAGCTTCTCCCGCCCCGTTGCCCCCTGCCGAGACTCTTGACGCGTCTCCGCTCCCGATTCGGCACGCTGGCCCCAAGCGGGGGAAAACGCCATCAGGGGGAACAAGACCACCAGGCACAGCGGCAAGTACTTCCCGAGCAGCGGCGCGCTTAGGGGTGGACTATCGAAAAAGCAAGCCGAGAGAAGGCCCGAATTGGAACGACCGGAAAACATGACATCCCCTCGTCTGGAGAACCGATGAAGTAGAGGTGGAGCTAATTGGAGTTGCCTGGCAGCTAGCTGGAGCTAAAGGGAAGTAACCCCACCATCGTAGATCGGGTGAGGGGCCGAGTCAACGAAACGCCGACTGAGCGGCGAGTTCGCGACTTCGGCTCGGATCGCCACCAATTTCTCCCTGCCGGCCGATCGAATGCTTGCCTTCGACCGTCAAAAGGGAGACAATGACACCTAGGACTGCACTCGATTGCCCCCGACCTCGGGGCAGGCCCGGATCTCAGGGTTGGCCCATACCGCAGGGCAGGTAGGAGAAGACTGGTGAGTACGGTTGCCGAGCGAACATGGCATCGAACGACGGAAGGCCCTCGGGCCGCCGCCACGCCCGTCCCGGAAACTGGGAATCCTGAATTTGGGAATCCTGAAACTTGGAATTCCGAATCCGGGGGTTCTCAAGAGGCTCCCGAGTCATTGACTCGAAGTCGCGTGCGGAACGTCTCGCTGATCTGGAGCATCGCGTTCCACGCCGTGTTGATGCTGTTGCTGGGCCTCCTTCCCCTTCCCGGCATTCCAATCCCCAATGTGGTTCAGTTGACGGCCACCGATTATGAGGACGTGGAGCCCTTCGAGATATCTCAAGAGTTCGAAGTCTTGGACGAGATGACTTTCGAAATCGGTAGCGACGGCATCGACGGATCGGAGAGCATGCTGGCGCTGGCTCCGGAGGTCGCGGACACGTCCGAGGTCTTGGATTTGCTGGATTACGTTCCCTCGGATCAGGGAACCGTGCAAATCAACCAGGCGGTCCAGGTGTCGACCGGTCTGGAGTACAACGCGAATCTGACGATTCGCGGGACGGCCGGACATGGGGTCTCGGCCGCCGAAGGAGCCTTGGACTGGCTGACTCAGGAAATTTTGCGTTCGCTGCAAGAGCGAAAGACGGCCGTCGTCTGGCTGTTTGACCAGTCGGGCAGCCTGCTCCGTCAGCGGCAGGAGATTCACGAGCGGATCGATCACATTTACGAGGAATTAGGGGTCATCGAAGCGGCGGCTCATCCCTCCTTCCAGCGTCATGAGGACAAGCCGCTTCTGACCATGGCATACGCCTTCGGTGAAAAGGTCTATTCACTCCTCCCAAAGCCGACGGACAACGTGGAGGAAATCAAGCGCGTCATCCGGGAGATCGAACTGGACGAGTCGGGAATCGAGCACACCTTCACGGCGATCCAGCAAGCGGTCAAGGATTCCACTCGCATGCGTCTCCCCGATCCAGAGACGGGGAAGCCCGAGCGAAATGTGATCATCGTCGTCTTTACCGACGAGGTCGGAGACGACCAGCAGAAGCTGGAAGCGACCATCAAGATGTGTCGCCAACATGCGATGCCGGTGTACGTCGTCGGAGTCCCGGCGTTGTTCGGCCGGAAGGAAGCGTACGTGAAGTGGATCGACCCCGATCCGAACTACGATCAGACGCCGCAATGGGGCGAAGTGGATCAGGGGCCCGAATCCGTGCTCCCGGAGCATCTCAAGCTGACCTTCGGTCGGACTCGGGAATCCGAAGTTCCCCTCGACTCCGGGTTCGGGCCTTACGCCCTCACGCGACTGTGCGTCGAGACGGGAGGAGTCTATTTCGCGGTTCATCCCAATCGGAAATTGGACCGGGCGGTATCACGACGCGACACGGAAGAATTCAGCTCGCACATCCAGCAC
>JBJHCD010000263.1:4254-7389 GCA_050485845.1 Pirellulaceae bacterium
GACATCATGCGGCGTTATCGCCCCGACTACGTGCCGGTGGACGAGTACATGCGGAGGGTGAAAGGGAGCAAGACTCGTTCGTCGCTCGTAACGGCCGCTCAGCTCTCCTGGGTTCAGCCGATGGTCGATCCGAATCTCCGCTTCGTGAAGCGGGACGAGGCGACTTTCGTCAACCAACTGACGGAAGCCCAGAAGGGGGCCGCTCGGATCGAGCCTCAATTACGCCGACTCTACGATGTGCTCAAGGAGGGGGAGGCGGATCGAGAGCGAGAGACGACCCCTCGATGGCGAGCGGGCTATGACTTGGCGATGGGTCGAGTGATGGCGGTGAAGGTCCGGACGGAAGGCTACAACGCCATGTTGGCGCAGGCCAAGCGAGGAATGCGATTCGAAGACGAGAAAAACAATACCTGGGTGCTCGAACCTTCCGATGAAATCACCTTCGGAAGTCAGGCGGAGAAGATGGCCGAGCGGGCGCGGGAGTATCTCGAGCGTGTTGTTGAGCAGCATGTGGGGACTCCCTGGGCATTGTTGGCTCAGAAGGAACTGGCGATCCCGATTGGCTGGAAGTGGCAGGAGGAGTACACCGACCTGAGCCCTCCGCGCGAGCGGTCGGGCGGGAATGCCGGCACTCCTTCTCCCCCCTCCGACGATCGTGCTCGGATGCTTCCTCCCCCCAAGCCAACTCGACCACCCCCGCGACTCTAGGCTTGGTCAGTCCATGGTTGTCGGCCGTCTCGCGCCATCTCCCACCGGGGCCCAGCATCTGGGGAACGCCCGAACTTTTTTGTTGGCCTGGCTCTCTCTTCGTTCTCAGGGCGGAAAAGTCATTCTGCGGATCGAGGACCTCGATTCCCCACGAACCAAGCCGGGGGCCGCCCAGCAGGCGATCGACGATCTCCGCTGGCTCGGTCTGGATTGGGATGAAGGTCCCGATGTGGGGGGAAGCCGAGGTCCCTACTATCAGACGGCTCGCCAGGAGCAGTACCGCGAGGCCTTGCGTCAATTGATCCGAGACGACAAGGTGTATCCCTGCACTTGCTCGCGGAAGGACGTCGCCGAGGCCGCGAGTGCTCCGCACTGGGAACATGAAGGGCCTCGCTATCCCGGTACTTGTTCGGAACGCCCTGCCGGCGAGGCCGCTCGGTGGAGCGACCGCCCGTTCAGTTGGCGATGGCGTAGTTCTCACGCGCCGACCTCGTGGGAGGACATGGTCGTCGGTTCCCAAAGCGGCGTGGTGGCGGAGCAACTGGGGGACTTTGTCATCGCCAAGGGGGATCAAACGGCCGCCTACCAGCTGGCCGTGGTCCTGGACGATGTGCACATGGGGGTCACGGAGGTGGTCCGAGGGGATGACCTGTTGCCGAGTACTTTTCGGCAACTGGAGATTTATCGCCACTGGGACTGGCCTCCCCCTCGGCATGGTCACGTCCCGCTGGTGGTTGGTCCAGATGGTCGGCGGTTGGCCAAGCGCCACGGGGACACTCGCCTCGCCTCGCTCCGAGCATCCGGCGTGCAGGCGGAGATGTTGGTCGGCTGGCTGGCCTGGACGGCGGGGCTTCGTGATCGAATCGAGCCCGCTCGGCCATCGGAGTTGCTTTCGGACTTCTCTTGTTAACGTCTCGTACGCAAGCCCTGCGTTTTCACGGCGGCTTCCTGGAAACGACTCCTCCCCTCCCGCCCATAGGCTCGCGCGCGAATCACTCCTAACGCAGCCTCATCATTACCTACCCCAGAGGGGCCACGGCTGGCGATATAACAGCCCCCCTCCGAGCAATTAACCGAAGGGAATTAACCGCAGGGTGTCTTCGGATGCCCTGCTTGCCGACGCCGCTCCAAAAGTGGCCTCCGTCGGACATGCTCCGGCGGGGCCACGACTGGCCAGCTACAACCCCCCTAATAAAAGCTCCTCTGGCCGCCGAGCAAGTCCGCTCCTTTCCGAGCGAACGTTCCGAGGACGCAACGCTCACCCGCCCGCCTCGGGGGGAGCGTCGCTGGATGGTAAATTACGAAATGCGAACCGCAAATTGCCGGAGCCTCGGATCCGAAGACACCCTTCCGATCCAAATCCATCCTCGAGAACACCCTCTTTAGCGGGGGCCGCCTAAATGGAAAGCGGGCACCCAGGGACCCACTCGATTGCGCGTCCATAACACAAAAACTTAGGGATTCCGTCCGGTCCGAAGACACCCTAAAGTTTTGAGCCCGCTCCCAAAGTGGCCTACGTCGTACCTGCTGCGGCGGGTCCACGACTGGCCATGCACAAACCCCCAACACAAACTCCTCGGGCGGCCGAGCAACTCCGCTTCTTTTCCGAGGGAACGCTCCGAGGCCGCAACGCTCACCCGCCAGCCTTGGGGGGAGCGATCGAGTAGGAGTAGGAGTAGGAATCAATACAGCAGGGTGTCTTCGGATGCCCTGCTTGCCGACGCCGCTCCAAAAGTGGCCTCCGTCGGACCTGCTCCGGAGGGGCCACGACTGGCCAGCTAGATACCCCCTAAAAAAAGCTCCTCGGGCGGCCGAGCAAGTCCACTTCTTTCCGAGGGAACGTTCCGAGGCCGCAACGCTCACCCGCCAGCCTTGGGGGGAGCGTCGCTGGATGGTAAATTACGAAATGCGAACCGGAAATTGCCGGAGCCTCAGATCCGAAGACACCCGTCCGATCCAAATCGCACCTCGAGACCACCCTCTTTAGCGGGGGCCGCCTAAAGGGAAAGCGGGCACCCAGGGCCCCCCTCGATTGCGCGTCCATAACACAAAAACTTAGGGATTCCGTCCGGTCCGAAGACACCCTAACGTTTTGAGCCCGCTCCCAAAGTGGCCTACGTCGTACCTGCTGCGGCGGGTCCACGACTGGCCATGTACAAACCCCCAACACAAACTCCTCGGGCGGCCGAGCAACTCCGCTCCTTTCCGAGCGAACGTTCCGAGGCCGCAACGCTCACCCGCCAGCCTTGGGGGGAGCGATCGAGTACGAGTAGGAGTAGGAGTAGGAGTAGGAGTACGAAAGAGAAACCGCAGGGTGTCTTCGAAAGAGAAAAGAGAAACCGCAGGGTGTCTTCGGATGCCCTGCTTGCCGACGCCGCTCCAAAAGTGGCCTCCGTCGGACATGCTCCGGCGGGGCCACGACTGGCC
>JBJHCD010000264.1:0-7387 GCA_050485845.1 Pirellulaceae bacterium
ATGCAAGGACCCCGACGTGCCTCGTATCCTGCCACTGGGCGGCCGCTGGTCGACTCACATCCCGACGGTGATCGTTTCCGGCCTGCCGCGTTCCGGAACTTCGATGATGATGCAGATGCTGGCCGCCGGTGGTCTGCCCATCTTGTCGGACGCGGTGCGCGGCGCCGACGAAGACAATCCGCGGGGTTACTTCGAATTGGAAGCGGTCAAACGGACGCGGCACGACCCGACCTGGCTGGCCGGTTCCGAGGGCCGGGGAGTCAAAATCATCCACGCGCTTTTGACCGATCTGCCAACGGATCGGCCTTATCGCGTGATTCTGATGCGACGCAGGATCGAGTCCGTGCTCAAGTCACAAACGGCGATGCTCGAGCGACTCGGCCAGCCTGGGGCCGAACTGGAACCCGACGAATTGGCTCGGATCTATGAGCAGCAGTTGGAACAAGTCAAGGACTACATGGACCGGAATGCCTGCTTCGAGTTCATCGAGGTTTGGTACGGCGCGATTCTCCAGTACTCCCAATCGCAGATCGAGCGGATCAATCGCTTCCTTTCCGGCGAGCTGAATGTGGAGGCGATGGCGGCCGTTGTGGATCCGGCGCTGCGGCGGAAGTAATGACACGGGTTGCACGGGTGCAAGGGCGCAAGGGCGGTGAGCATCCGGGTTGCGATGTCGAGCGTCGTTCGGATGGGAGCGGCGAAGGTGAATGGAACCACGAAGAATGGAAGAGCGCCTGGAAAATCACTCGGCGTACTTACGATAACTAGCCGGTTGCGTCTGGGGTGGCTGGATGAGAGAATACGCCCCGGGGTGGATGCATCGGACCTTGGGGTACCATCGGAATCATGCCGGCTCTGCTGCCAGAATTGCTCAGTTTACCGCTCGGGGCGTTCCCGCTGGCCTACATCGGCCCGGGCGCCGGGATTGCGCTGGTGGGCTCGTTCCTGGCCGTGCTCGGTGCACTCCTGTCGGCGTTTCTGGTCATCGCAACTTGGCCGATTCGTCGCGTCTTCTATGCGCTGCGTGGCACTCGTTCCCGGCACAATGCTCGGACCAAGCGGGTCGTCATTCTGGGCCTGGACGGTCTGGAGCCGACGTTGACCGAGCAGTTCCTGGAGGAGGGCTGGTTGCCCCACCTCGCGAAGTTGAAGGAGCAGGGGGGATATCAACGGCTGCGGACGACTTGTCCGCCGCTGTCGCCGGTGGCTTGGTCCAGTTTCGCCACCGGCAGCAATCCCGGCAAGCACAACATCTTCGACTTCATCTCGCGCGATTCGAACAGCTACCGGCCCACCATGTCGTCGGTGCGGATTCGCGAGCCGAAGCGGGTCTGGAAGGTGGGCAAGTATGTGATTCCCCTTTCCAAACCGGAAATCACGGGGTTGCGTAAGAGCAAGCCGTTCTGGACGGTGCTGAGCGAATCGCGGATTTTCAGCGCCGTGCTGCGAGTTCCGATCACGTTTCCGCCGGACAGGTTTTCGGGGATCCAGCTGGCCGCCATGTGTGTTCCTGATCTGCTGGGATCGCAGGGGACGTTTTCGTACTATGCCGACCATGGCCAGGAGGGGGCGACCCACGACAGTGATGCCGGCGGGCAGCGGATCTTGGTCGACCGCGTGGGCCGGGAAATCCACTCCTATTTGAAGGGCCCCGAGAACTCGCTTCGTGCCGACCGACCCGATCTGCGGATCCCGTTTGTGGTCGTTCCCGCTCAAGGGAAACGGCCGGCGTTCCTGCGGCTGGCCGGCCAGTCGATCCCTCTTCCCCTCGCTCAGTACACTCCGTGGGTCCGCGTGGCGTTTGCGGCAGGGCCTGGCGTCAAGGTGCACGGCATCTGCCGGTTCTTTCTCAAACGTTTCGATGATGGCTTTGAAATGTACTGCAGCAGTATTCAGATCGACCCCGATAAACCGGTCATGCCGATATCGCACCCCACGGTGTACTCCAGCTATCTCGCCCGGCAACAAGGCCCATTCGCGACGCTGGGGCTGGCCGAGGATACCTGGTCACTCTCCGAGGGGCTGATGGACGAAGATGCCTTTTTGCGGCAGGCATATGACATCCACGCCGAGCGCGAGTCAATGTTCTTCGACGCGCTGGGCAAGGTGCGCCGCGGCATGGTGGTCTGCGTGTTCGATGGGCCCGACCGGATTCAACACATGTTCTGGCGGTTTCTCGAACCGGACCATCCGGCGCTGCGGGGGCGAACGAACAGCCATGCCGGAGCGATCCGCGACATGTATCGCCGGATGGACGAGCTGGTGGGGCGCACGATGCAGACCATCAACGCGGACACAACTCTGATTGTCATGAGCGATCATGGATTCACGTCGTTTCAACGGGGCGTCGATTTGAATGCCTGGTTGCGGGACGAGGGGTACCTGTATTTGCTCGACGGCGCCCACGCGTCCGACCGCGTCTATCTGGCGGATGTCGATTGGAACCGCACCAAGGCTTATGCGATCGGCCTGGCGGGAATCTTTGTCAACGAGGCGGGCCGCGAGCCGCAAGGCATCGTGCAACCCGGCGACGAAAAGCAGGCATTGGTGCGTGAGATCGTCGCGAAGCTGACCGGCATTCGCGACACGCATTGCGACAAACTTGCCGTCCATGAGGCAATGCCCCGCGAGGCCGTGTATCGCGGTCCCTACACGGAGGCCGCGCCGGACATTCTGGTTGGATACGCCCCCGGCTATCGGGTCTCCTGGGACGCCGCCGTCGGCAAGACGAGTCCGGAGGTGTTTTGCGACAACCGCAAGGCCTGGAGCGGCGATCACTGCATTCATCCCGATCTGATTCCCGGCGTCCTGTTCACCAATATGGCCTTGGACCCGAACAAACCGGCTCGGATCATTGACATCGCGCCGACGGCGCTCGACTTGCTGGGCGTCGCCAAACCCTCCTACATGGATGGCCACTCGCTGCTATGAAATCCATACTGTACCCATGGTCGGTTGCTCGATTCGACTGGCTGCTGATTCCGGTGTTTCTTCTTCCTTTACTACTGCTGCCGGCGTTCGGCTGCGGCCGCTCGCCGTCCAGCGAGCCTCGGTTGCTGATCATCGGACTCGACGGCATGGACCCAGTATTGCTGCAGCGGTACATGGACGAGGGGAAGCTGCCGAACTTCCGCCGTTTGGCCGAGCAAGGTGGATTCAAACCGTTGGCCACGAGCATGCCGCCCCAGAGCCCCGTGGCCTGGTCCAATGTCATCTGTGGCGGGGATCCGGGAACGCACGAGATTTACGACTTCATCCACCGCGATCCGAATCCGGCGGATGACAGCTTGGCGATCACGCCGTACTTGTCGACCAGTTCGATCGAGGCGGCGTCGGTGCATCGCGAATTGTCGTTCGGCGGGTGGCACATTCCGTTGACTTCCGACAAAGTTGTGTTGCGCCGCGAGGGACCCGCGTTCTGGGACTATCTGGTCGAGCATGGCGTGGATGCCACGATATTTCGCATGCCGGCCAACTACCCGGCTAGCGATTGCCATGGCCCTGGTCATCTGCGGTGTCTGACGGGAATGGGGACGCCCGATTTGCTGGGATCGTACGGCGAATTCACGCTGTTTTCAGCCATCGCCCCGGCCGAAGGACGCTATGGCTCGGGCGGGGCGATCCGGCAACTGCGGGCGATCCGGAATCGAGCGGAAGTCGAACTGGTGGGGCCGGACAACTTCTTGAAGAAGCCCGACGCCGATGGTCAAGTCCCGCAGATGAGCGTCAAAGTCGAGATCATCCGCGATCCCGACCGAGATCTGCTCAAGATCGCGGTCGGCGATGTCGTGCATATCTTGAAGACTGGCGAATGGAGCGACTGGACGCCCGTCGTGTTTGAAACGGGTGTCCCCGGCTCGGCCGCGTTGTCGGCACTACAGGCACCTACATCGGTCACGGGAATGGTGCGATTCTATGTCAAGGAGATCCGACCGGTGCTTGAGGTGTTTGTCACCCCCATCAATATCGATCCCCTGGCCCCGGCGGTTCCGATCAGCGTGCCGGGCTCGTTCGCCACGGAACTCGCCCAGGAGACGGGCCGCTACTTTACCGCGGGAATCCCCGAGCACACGGCCGAGATTCAGCAGAATGCCTTGAACGAAGACCAGTGGTTGGAAAAGGCCCTCATGATCCTGGATGAGCGGATCGTTCAATACCATCAGGCGCTGCGTGAGTTTCAGTCGGGCTGCCTGTTCTTTTATTTCGGGACGCCCGATCAGATCTCCCACGTTTTCTGGCGGGATCAGGATCCAGAACATCCGGGTCGCGTGGCGGAGCAAGGCGACCGCTATGCGCGGGTGATTGAAGAGACTTACATCAAAATGGATGAGCTGGTCGGCGATGCCATCCAGGCCATCGGTGAGGACGATACATTGATCGTCATGTCCGACCACGGGTTTGCCAGCTTCCGGCGGGGATTCAACCTCAACACCTGGCTCGCGCGAAACGGCTATATCAGCCGGCAGGAAGCGGACGACGAAGACGAGGAAGACGACGAGGCACCGCTGGCCGCCGCCGGTGGGCCGTTCGCCGACGTCGACTGGAGTCGTACGACCGCCTATGGCCTGGGGCTGAATGGGCTGTACATTAACCTCAAGGATCGTGAAAAGTTTGGGATCGTGACGGAAGCCGACAAGCGGCGGCTGCTGGAGAAGCTGGCGGAAGAGCTGTTGGCGGTTCGCGACACCGACGGCACGCAGGTGATCGACAAGGTCTACATTGTGGAGGACGACTATCCCGACGCCGATCCACGGATCGCGCCCGATCTGCTGATCGGTTATGCACGCAACTATCGAGCTGGCTGGTCCACCTTGCTCGGCGAGTTCTCCGAAGAAATCCTCGAAGACAACCGCGACCGCTGGTCGGGCGATCACTGCATCGCAGCTCACCTGGTGCCCGGCATCCTGCTTTCCAATCGGAAAATCGTCGTTGATGATCCGCAGCTCGTCGACTTGGCGCCAACCATTCTCGATGTATTTGGATTGCCGGCACCTCCCGAGTTTGCGGGACGAAGCGTCTTGGGCGGAGCACCGTGAAGGTCGTGCCGGAGGCGAGAACGGGTACCCGCTTCGTCCTCGCCTTTGGTTGCCTCGCGGCCATGCCCCCGGCGCGGCCCTGAAGCATCGTCAATCGCGGGTGCCACGAAACCACGAGGGAATCAACATGTTCGGCTCTGACACCAAGGTGAAGCTTGCCAAGCCGCTTTACGAACGCTTGGCCGAAATCGCTCGTACTGGCGGGTATTCCAGCACCGAAGAGTTCATCGTGCACATACTGGAGAAGGAAGCGGCCAAGTTCGACGGCGCTGCGGATGATGAGGAAGTGAGGAAGCAGTTGCGCGGTTTGGGATACATCGAGTGAAAGAAGCCCTTCCGGCATGGACACGTTCAACAAGCTGCTGACTCTACTAACCGACCTGTTGCTCTTGCCGTTTCGCAACTCCCCCAGTACCGGGCTGGTCTTCTGGTCGGCCGTTGCCGGCGTGGTGATGGCGTATCTGTTCGGCATGACGTCGAATCAGCGAGCCTTGCGCAGGGCGGCCGACAATGTCCGCGCTCAACTGCTGGCGATTAAGCTGTTCAAGGAGGACCTGTTCGTCACTTTCGTGTGCCAACTCAAGTTGCTGAAGTTCACGGGATGGCGGTTGGCCCATTCGGTTCCGCCCATGCTGGTGATGATTGTGCCTCTGTTTCTGTTGCTGACGCAGTTGGCAATGCGATACGAGTACCGTCCGCTGGCGCGGGGTGAGCGGGCCGTGGTGGCCATGCACGTCAAGCCGGATCGCTGGAACGAAGCCCGGGATATTGTGCTGCGCCCCGGCGTGCAGTTTGAAATCGAGACTGAATCTCTGCGTGACGAGCGGAACTCGGCCATCTTTTGGCGGATCCGCGCGGACGGGGACGAGTCGGATCTGCTGGAGTGGCAGTTCGAGAGTGAACTGCTGACCAAAGTGCTCCCGATCTCCTCCCAGAATAACGATCTGCTGAGCGCGACGCCCATCCGATCGGGCAATGCCTTCTGGGCCAGGGCATTCTACCCCGCGGAGCCCCCGTTGCCCGCCGACTCTCCCGTCAGCTTGATCGAGCTACAGTTGCGGCCCCGCGAAACGCTGATCCTCGGTTGGAACATTCCCTGGTGGGCGACCTTTTTCATCGTGGCCATGGTCGTGGCGCTGATCGCCGGAAAATGCCTGGGCGTGCAGTATTGAGGTGGGTCCATCCTCACCACGATTCCGGGCGGTCGATGACGACGCCTTTTTCACGGACGTAGGACTCGAAGCCGTCAAGCAACCGCTGGTATTCCTTGGGATGCATCGAGCGGACGTCGCGCGATTCGCCCGGATCGGCGTCAATGTCGAACAGTTCGAAGTCGCTGGGACCGAACGGCTTTTCGGTCCAGGTAATCTTCCAGCGGCCTTGCCGGAAGGCGGCGCGGCCAAACAACTCCCAGCCCATGGAGTAGTTGTCGGCGTGAATGTGGTCGCGGTTGGCAAGGAGGTACGGCAGTAGCGAAACGCCGGCCAAGGGCTGCAGGTCATTTCCGTCCGCTGACTTGGGATAGGCGGCGCCAGACAGTTCGTAGATCGTCGGTGCGATGTCCAGGACCGATGCGAACTCCGCGGTGATTCGGTGCCCGCGCCGGTGGGGAAGTTTGATGATGGCCGGCACGCGCGTGCCGCCTTCGGTCGAGTAACCTTTTGTCAGCCGAAGCGGGCCGGTCGAGGCGCGTGCCCACTGGGGACCATAGGCGATAAACGAACCGGGGCGCCCCGCGTTTTCCAGGCGATTCTCCCATCGTTCGGGCGGCGTCGCCAGGCTCGACGCGCCATTATCCGACAGAAATATAATGAGCGTGTTGTCGAACTGGCCTCGCTGCCGCAGATGCTGCAATAACCGCCCGACCTGCTGGTCCAGACTTTCGATCATGGCCGCGTAGACTTCCATGAGCCGTGCCGAGTAGGTTCGCTCGGTTGGGGTCAGCTCTTCCCAGGGCCGCATGGGCTCGGTCGGAAGCTCATGCTGCAAGGGGGGGCCGACAGGGGGCGTGGTGGCGAGGGGAATCGCTGGAGGGAGGATCCCCGCTCGAACCAGTCCCGCGATACGGCGCCGGCGCAATTCGTCGTACCCGATGTCGTACTTGCCTTGCTGCTCGGCTATCAACTCCGCGGGCGCCTCCAGCGGCCAATGCGGTGCCGTATACGCGGCGAATAGGAAGAAAGGTTTCTGCTCGTCGCTCGCCTCGTCGATGAATTCGATTGCCTTGTCGGTGTACCACTCCGTCGAATAACGCCCCGCGGGATAACGCACTCGGCGGTTCCCTTCCACAAAAGTCCGGGTTTCCGGTGGCTCAAAGTGCTCCGACCAGCCGGACCAGAGCACCCAGGATC
>JBJHCD010000265.1:0-7377 GCA_050485845.1 Pirellulaceae bacterium
CCCCTGAAGCAGATCGCACAACGCTCATCCGCCGACTGGCACTCGACCTGACCGGCCTTCCTCCCACGCTCGACGAGGTCGACGCATTTCTGAACGACACGAATCCCGACGCTTACGAGCGTTTGGTCGAGCGTTTCCTGAAGAAGGAATCCTACGGAGAACATTGGGCTCGCAAGTGGCTCGATCTGGCCCGGTACGCTGATTCGGCCGGCTATGCCGACGATCCGCCACGCACGATTTGGGCGTACCGAGATTACGTGATTCGGTCCTTTAACGAAAACAAACCGTTCGACCAGTTCACTCGAGAGCAACTGGCCGGTGACCTGTTTCCCGAACCGACGGACGAGCAACTGATTGCCACGGCCTTCCATCGAAATACCCTGACGAATAACGAAGGGGGGACCAACGACGAGGAGTTCCGCAATGTCGCCGTGGTCGACCGAGTCAACACGACGATGGCCGTCTGGATGGGAACCACCATGGCATGTGCTCAGTGCCACACGCACAAATACGATCCCATCACCCAGGAAGAATATTTTCAGTTCTTTGCCATCTTCAACAACACGGCCGACGCGGACCGGCGAGATGAAAGCCCCTTGCTGGAAATCTACACCGAGCAGCAGAAGCAGCGGCGGCGAGAACTCGAGCAGCAGCGGGAAGTACTGGAGAAAACGCTCAGCCAGCTAACGCCGGAACTTCACGCCGGCTTTCGCGACTGGCACCAGCGAGTGGCGTCCGGCGTCCATTGGGAAACCCTTGTCCCACAACTCGCCACCAGTGAAGAGGGTACGGAATTCGATTTCCAGGAAGACCACGCCATTCGGGCCGGGCGGAAAGGGTCGCGTGATACGTATGTGATCGAGTTGTCGGGGCAGGGGGACACGGACAAGGATTCGCGGGGACCGCTGACGGCCATTCGCCTCGAGTCCCTTCCCCAATCCGATTTGCCCAGTGGAGGTGCCGGCCATGGTGGGGGCAACTTCGTGATCTCGGACATCACCATTCATCTCTTGAAGGTCGGCGGAAATGAAGCCGCGGAGAATCAAGAGGAAGCCAAGCAGGGGCCTAAGAATGAGGGAGAGGCTGCCAAAGAGGGAGTCGGAGAAGAGGAGCAGGAGGAGCGAAACAGTAAGCAGCCGATCCGCCTGAAGTCAGCCCATTCTGACTACGCGCAGCAGGGTTTCGATCCCCAATTCGTGATCGAGAACCCCGACAAGAAAACCAAGGGCTGGGCCGTGGGGGGATCGATTGACCAGAGCCACGCTCTGACCTTGGTCCTTCAGGATCCCGTCTCGCTCGACGCGGGAGATCGCCTCCGAGTGCAAATTGAACAGGCCTCTCAGTTCGAACATCATACGCTCGGCAGCTTCCGGCTTTCCGCGACTTCGGCCACGGACGTCGCCACCGTGGCGGGAACGCCTCCCCGGATCCTACGACGGGTTCGAAATGCGGGACCGGACGAAATGGAGTCACCATCCGCGGCCGTGGCCGAATACTATGTGCGCCAGATTGCTCCCGAACTACGAGAGCAGCGGGAGCAGTTGGCCGCCATCCAAGAGGAACTCGCCAACCTCAAGCCGACGACCACGGTACCGATCATGCGGGAGCTTTCCGAGGACCAGCGGCGGGCGACGCATATTCAGTTCCGAGGCAATTTCCTGGACCTGGGACCCGAAGTCACTCCCGCCCTTCCGGCCGCCTTTCATCCGGCCCCCGCCAACGGCCCACTCGACCGTCTGGCACTCGCCGATTGGCTGATGTCGGGTGACAATCCCCTGGTAGGCCGAGTCATAGCCAATCGGTATTGGGAGAATATTTTTGGAATCGGCCTGGTCCGTTCCAGCGAGGAGTTCGGCTCGCAAGGGGACCTCCCGTCGCACCCCGAGTTGCTCGATTGGCTCGCCTTGGAGCTTCCTCGAAACCAATGGGACCTCAAGTCGTTTCTGACTCTCCTGGTCACCTCGGCCACTTATCGACAGGCCTCTCACGTGACGCCTGAGATGTATGAACGAGACCCGGACAATCGACTGCTGGCCCGCGGCCCCCGGTTTCGGCTGCCGGCCGAGGCGATTCGCGATCAGGCGTTATCCATCGGAGGGCTTCTGAGCCGAAAGATGTTCGGCCCGCCGGCTCAACCACCTCAACCCTCTCTCGGGCTGAGCGCCGCCTTTGGCAGCGGCATCGACTGGAAGACCAGCGAAGGAGAGGACCGATATCGTCGAGGACTGTACACCAATTGGCGCCGATCCAATCCGTATCCCTCCATGGTCACGTTCGATGCTCCCAACCGAGAGGTCTGCACGGTCCAGCGCAGCCGGAGCAACACGCCGCTGCAAGCACTCGTGACCCTCAATGACCCGGTCTACGTCGAGGCGGCTCAAGCACTTGGCCGGCGAATGAAATCGCATTCCGACGACCTGTCGAAACAGCTCGATTTCGGACTCCGGCTCAGTCTGGCTCGTCCTCCCATCGAAGCGGAAATGAATCACTTACAAACACTATATGAGACCGCCCGGCAGCGTTACCAACAGGATCGCCCGCAGGCGATTCGAATGGCGGGCATCGAGAGCGAGGCTCAGCTGGACGACGACGAAGTCGCGACTTTGGCGGCACTAACCGTGGTCGGCAACGTGCTGCTGAACTTGGACGAGATGTTCATGAAGCGGTAACGGACGGCGGCGGAGTGGGCTCTCGCTGAATCAGAACGTTTGGAAAGGCAACCAACATGCTCGAACAGTCATTGAAATCCGCGGCTCGGCTGGCCAATCTTCAACAGACGACTCGTCGCCATTTTCTCGGCGCGAGTTCCGCGGGAATCGGCGCCATGGCGCTCCAATCCTTATGGCAAAGCGAACTTTCGGCGGCCACGCGGATCCAGGATCCTCTGGCGGTCCGCCCTCCCCATTTCGCTCCTCGAGCCAAACGGGTGATTTATTTACATCTAACCGGTTCCCCTCCGCATCTCGACCTTTTCGACTACAAGCCGGAATTGGTCAAGCATGATGGCCAAGACTGTCCTCAGGAGTTTCTCGAGGGAAAGCGGTTCGCCTTCACATCCGGGGTCCCGAAGCTTCTCGGGACGCCTCGCACTTTTGCTCAGTACGGCGAGGGAGGTGTCTGGATGTCCGACGCCATTCCACATCTTCACGAAGTCGCCGATGAACTGTGCGTGATCAACTCCATGAACACGGACCAGTTCAATCATGCCCCGGCCGAACTGCTGCTCTACACCGGATCCCCCCGTTCCGGACGCCCCTCGTTGGGAGCCTGGACGACCTATGGTCTGGGCACGGAAAACGAGAACCTTCCCGGTTTCGTCGTTTTGATCTCCAGCGGAGTTCAACCCAACGGCGGTCGGAATTCCTATGGAAGCGGATTCCTGCCGTCTGTTTACCAAGGCGTTCAATGCCGTTCGCAGGGAGACCCGGTCTTGTACGCTTCCGATCCGGAGGGGATGGATCGCGAGCTGCGTCGCCAAAGCCTGGATGCGCTGCAGCAACTGAACCAAATCCAAGCAGCGGAAATGGGTCACCCGGAAACGGAGACCCGGATTGCCCAGTACGAACTCGCCTTCCGCATGCAGGTGTCGGTCCCGGAAGTGATGGACATTACGCGAGAAAGTGCCGAGACGTTGGAGGCCTATGGGGCACAACCAGGAGCGGCCAGTTTCGCCAACAACTGCCTGCTGGCGAGGCGATTGGTGGAAGAGGGAGTTCGCTATGTCCAGCTTTTCGATTGGGGCTGGGATTTTCACGGGACGGGGCCGAGCGAGGACATCCGCGATGGATTGACCAAGAAGTGTGCCACGATGGATCGACCGGTCGCCGCGCTGATCAAGGACCTGAAGCAACGAGGCCTGCTGGAAGACACCTTGATTATCTGGGGAGGGGAGTTCGGTCGAACTCCGTTCCGCGAGGGCCGAACGGCGGGAGGGAATATTCTGGGCCGCGACCACTTTCCCGACTGCTATACCATGGTGATGGCCGGAGGTGGCGTGAAGGGGGGCTTCACGTACGGGGCATCGGATGAACTTGGTTTCAGCGTCGCTCGAGACAAGGTACACATTCACGACCTGCAAGCCACCATCCTCCACCTGCTCGGATTTGATCATGAACGCTTGACATTTCGCTTCCAAGGGCGGGACTATCGGCTGACCGATGTTCATGGAAGCGTGGTCCGGGAATTATTGGCCTAGTTGATCGCAGTCCATCTCTCGAAATGATTCGGAGATAGGATGCGTTTTTTCGAAGTGATTTGAAGTGATTCGGGGTAATTCGGAGTGATTCACTGATGTCGGCTCGAACTGATTCGCCCACCTTTCGCTTTCCTCTTCGGTATTGGGACGAGATGTCTCGACCCGCCCGATCGCTTACCGTCGCCATGTTGCTGACCCTGCTTGTTGCCATCTCGCCTCGGCTTTGTTGGGGAGAGTGGAAAGCGGGCACCAGCCGGATGGTGATCACTCCGACGCAGCCGATTTCCATGGCCGGCTACGCCGCTCGAAAAACTCCCTCCGAAGGCAAAGTGCAGGATCTCCATGCCAAGGCCCTGGCGATCGAAGATCAGTCCGGGACGCGCCTGGTCATCGTCACGCTGGATCTGATTGGAGTTCCCAGAGACATGCGAGACTGGCTGGAGGAACAAGTTGCTCAGCGGTATCAGCTTCCTCCCGAATCCCTTCTCTTGAATGCATCGCACACCCACTGTGGTCCCGAACTCCGTTTGACTCGAGTTCCGGAGGAAGGTTCCGAAGAGGAACTGGAACAGCGGCGGGAAATCGTGGAAAGCTACCGCGAGAAGCTACAGGAACAATTGTTGGACTTGGTCGGCGAGGCCCTCGAGGCACTCGAGCCCGCCGAGCTGGACTACGTTCAAGCTCGATGCGGATTCGCCATGAATCGGCGCCGTCCGACGGACCGAGGATTTATAAACAGCCCTCATTCCGCCGGTCCCGTGGATCACCGAGTCCCCGTGCTGCGGGTCACCGACACGGAGGGAGGACTGCGAGCCGTTCTGTTCGGCTATGCCTGCCACAACACCACCCTGGGATTCAATTTCATTTGTGGGGATTACGCCGGGTATGCGCAGGAGTACTTGGAAGAAGCCAATGAGGGTCTGACGGCACTGTTTTTCATGGGCTGCGGAGGAGACCAGAATCCGTATCCGCGGAGCACTCTCGACTTGGCCAAACAGCATGGGCGAACCTTGGCGAACGCTGTCGAAGCGGCCCTTTTGACCGTCCCCCGTTCGCTCGATGGACCTCTGAAGCTCGGTTACGAAAAGGTCGATTTAACGTTTGCCCCCCCGCCGACTCGAGAAGAATTGATGCGACTGGCGGCGGGAACTTCCGAGCCTTCGCGGGGACATGCTCGTCGCCTCTTGGATCAGTTGGAAGAAGATGGAGAGATCCGTGGCACCTACTCCTATCCGATACAGGGAGTGAAGATCGGGGGGGAGCTGCTGATGGTTGCCCTGGCGGGGGAAACGGTCGTCGACTATTCGCTCCGTTTACAGGAAGAACTAGCCGGGCCCATCGTCTGGGTTGCCGGCTATTCGAACGATGTCTTCGGATATGTTCCTTCCCTGCGGGTCTTGCGCGAGGGGGGATATGAAGGAGGAGGAGCGATGCTCTGGGGTTCGCTTCCGGGCCCATTCGCGGAAGATGTCGAGGAACGGATCGTTCAAGCCGTCAAGCAGATGGTGAGGCAATTTTCGCAATGATCCCGAAGGCAATGATCCCGAAGGGAGCCAAGAGTAGCCACGCGACATCCGCGAGGACCGACCACCCGCAACATGTTTCTTTCCTGTTCCTCTCATGTTCCTTTCAAAGCCCTTTCAAGGTCTCACCGTATTTCCTGTGTTACTTTCTGTCTCCCCCGCGATACTTGGTTTTCTGCCCTGGACTGGATACGAGTGAATGATGACATCCGCTGAGATGGACCTGGCCGATTTAACGGATCCCATTCCCCTTCTAAAGCGACTGGTCGCGATACCGAGCGTCAATCCGATGGGCCGAGAGGTTTCGGGGCCTGAGTATTTCGAAGGGAGACTGAGCGATTATCTAGAATCATTTTTTCAGGCGCTGGGGGTTCCATCGATTCGGATTCCCATTGTGCCCGGCCGAGATAACGTCTTTGCCGTGTACCGCCGACCGGGGGCCGGCCGCACGTTACTGCTGGACGCACACCAAGACACTGTCCCTGTCGAAGGGATGACCATCGATCCCTTCGATCCCGTGGAAAAAGAGGGACGCATCCTGGGCCGCGGAGCGTGCGACGTGAAGGGGGGAATGGCTGCGATGCTGGCCGCGTTCGCTCGGCTCGTGCAGGAACAGCCGAGCCAGGCAGTCAATGTGATCATGTCCTGTACTTGTGACGAAGAAGCCACCTCCCTGGGGGTCAACGCACTGGCTCGAACCTGGGCGGAACCGGGGAGTCCGCTTTTGGATCTGATCCCTGATCGCCCCACTCAGGCGATCATTGCGGAACCGACTGAGCTGAACATCGTGGTCGCTCATCGCGGGGCGACGCGTTGGAAAATCATCACCCGTGGACGAGCGTGTCATAGTTCCGAGCCCCAAGACGGCATCAATGCCATTTACCGCATGGCGGATGTCCTACAGGCTCTTCAGCGGTATGCAGCCGAGTTGGCAGAGCGAGTCACTCCGCATCCGCTGTGCGGCCATGCTCGACTGAGCGTCGGACGCATCGAAGGGGGAATCAGCGTCAATGTCGTGCCCGACCGCTGTGGCATTGAGATCGACCGGCGACTGATTCCGGGAGAAGAGAGCCAGGAGGCGATTCGGCATCTGAAGGACTACTTGGCGGATTGTCTCTCTTTTGAAGTCGAGTTTGGCCGGCCTTGGGTCGAGTCTCCTCCATTGCCGGACACGGAAAATCGGGAATTGGCGAAGTGGCTGCTGGGGAAGATTGAGCGGGTCGCTGGACCTCGAGAATTCCAGGGCGTCCCGTATGGAACTCACGCCTCCCGAATCGCTTCCGCCGGAATCCCCGCGGTGGTCTTCGGTCCCGGTTCCATCGCTCAGGCCCACACGAAGGATGAGTGGATTGAGATGGAACAGCTGAAGCAGGCCGCGGAAATCTACTATCAGTGCTGCCTAGACGAGTAATTTGTCGAGTAATTTATCGAGTGAATTGACGTGTAATCAGGAAGCTGCATCGCGTCACCGTCGCGGCATCGCAACGGTCCTGATGCCGGATGCAGGATCTTCGTTCCGAGGGTAACGCGGAGGTTCTGGGTGCGATGGATGCCGATGTGAAAGCTCCCCCGTTCCGAATCTTGGCCTGCATTGCGAATACTCCACGAGCGGATCGAATTGCCGGCGCGGCGAGACTATGGGCGGAATGGCTCGACGCG
>JBJHCD010000266.1:0-7373 GCA_050485845.1 Pirellulaceae bacterium
GTGCAGGTCCGTCTCCGGGGAGATCCTCTGGAGGCCGATAATCATCGCCAGCGGATCGTGATGGTACGGGACACGGTTCGCGTGCTCTGCGTGGAAGGGGCCCCGGGAGCCGCTCGTTTTATCGCCTTTGCCCTGGAACCTCGCCGTCTCGATCGCCCCGTCGTCCAGTGGGAGATCGCGCCGGAAAGCATCCTCTTGGAAAGCGAGTTGGATGCTTATGACATGATCTTTCTGGCACATGTTAATCGCTTCAGCCGAGAGGAAGCGGGCCTCTTGCAGCGGTACGTGGCCGAAGGAGGGTCGGTCGCTTTTTTCCTCCATGACCAAGCCGACTTGGCAAGTTATCAGGAGGCGTTCTGCGCCGGAGAGGAGCGTCGGCCTTTCTTTCCCTTCCAGTTCGGCCCCCTCATGGACGAAGGTCCGCGTCGCTTCGACCCGCTCGACTACCGGCACCCCATTGTTGCCCCGTTTGAAAACCAACCCCGCGCCGGCCTACTGACCGTGCCGACTTGGCGTTATTTCCGACTGGAGATTCCGGAGTCCTCCGAAGTTCGACGCATCCTGGCGTTCGATAATGGGGATCCCGCCCTGGTCGAGTTCGGCTGGGGTCGAGGGCGAACGTTTCTCTTTCCCAGTTCGGCAACTCCAGGTGGAAGCCCGGCGGGAAGCGAGTTTGCCACTTGGCCCAGCTTTCCCCCCGTAATCCAGGAAATGCTGGCCCTGGCCGTGCAGTCGTCCGACATGTCGCGAGACCTTCGCGTGGGCGAACCGCTCGAGGGTATCAGCCGGGAATCCTCGGGAGATGCGTCGGTCACTATTACGCTGCCGGATGAAAGCCAGGAACGAGTTCGGCTGC
Organism: Pirellulaceae bacterium; assembly: GCA_050485845.1. GTDB lineage: Bacteria > Planctomycetota > Planctomycetia > Pirellulales > Pirellulaceae > JBJHCD01. Next base: position 857 of record JBJHCD010000266.1, read on the forward strand.
TCCGGCAAGATGCGGCCGAACAGTGGATGTTTCGAGGGACCTATTGGAGCGGAATTTATTCGGTCACCAGGGAAGGGCTTCCGGACTGGCAGCAGCGTTTTGCCGTCAACTCGGATCCAGCGGAAAGTGAACTGGATCGCGTGGACCCGGGGCGACTGCCCGAACAGATTCTCCGCGACCAACCCGCGAGCGAACTGGACGAGTCCCTCCCGGCCGTCGATCGTCCCGTGTCCCATGCCCGTTGGCTGCTGGCGATACTGCTGGTCACGCTGTTATCTGAGTCGTTTTGTGCTTGGCGTTTTGGAACCACGCGATCCTGAACCATGTTTCCCGAATTTGAAATCCTCCAATGGCTGTGGCAAGGGAATCCCCCTGGGATTCAGCGCCGCTTGCTCCATACTTGGCCCCTGGCCCATTCGCTGGCCTTCGCCCTGCTGGGAATCGCGATCGGACTGGTTGTCTGGTTCTACTTGCACGAGCGGGCTCGCTGCGGCCAGGCCCTTCGCCTGCTGCTGATCGGCCTCCGAGGCGCCGTGGTGACGTTGGTGGTCCTGATCATGATGTATGGCTGGATGCTGACCGTCGATGTCACCGACTTGCCGGATCTGCTGCTGATCCTCGATGACTCGGGAAGCATGCTGCATGAAGATCCGGCGGAATCTCCCGAACTCGAACAACGACGAGCGGCCCTCTTGGAGAGCGCCGGAGCCGAAGGTCCCTCGCGATGGAATCTGGCCAAGTCCCTTTTGACCGGAGGGACCGACCCGCTGCTGGGGCAACTGCAACAACGTTACAACATCAAATACTATCGACTGGCGGCCACTCCCCGCCTGGAAATCGCGGGGGGCGACGAGCTAATTCGGGAGGTCCGTCAAGCGGAAATCTCGCCCGACAACCCGCAGCATGCCACCAGTCGATTGGGGATCGGACTGCGAGCCATCCTGGAAGGGCAGCGTGGGAGACCGACCGCCGCCGCCGTTCTCCTGACCGATGGCATCACCACCGAGGGGCGAACCTTGGGCGAGACAGCCAATTACGCTCGCCAGATGGATATCCCCCTCTACCTGATCGGAATCGGAAACGAACAACCGGCCCGCGACGTCCGCCTGGCCGACCTGGTGGCGGACGATCTGGTGTTTGTTGGCGACATGGCACATTTTGACTTCCAGCTGATCGGCACCGGGTTCGCGGGCCGGACCGTGGACGTTCAGCTGCGCCGGGCCGATGAGGACTTGGTGTTGGCCGAGCGAGAAGTGACGGTCGGTCCGGATGGCGAGTCGCAAACCGTGCGCCTCAGTTACCGGCCGGAGGAAGTGGGAGACTTTGACTTTGAAGTCGAAGTCTTTCCAGGACCCGACGATACCCAACCGGAAAACAATCGCCTCCAGCGGATGGTCAGCGTGCGAGACGAAAGCATTCGCATTCTGTTCGTGCAAGAATACCCCAGTTTCGAATACCGGTTTCTCAAGAGTCTGCTGGAACGGGGGTTGAAACGGCAAGTCGGACAGGGAGAGAAAGCTTTCGAACTGGATGCCCTCCTCCAAGAGGCGGATGGCGACTACATCGCCACCGATGAATCAGCAACTCGACGTTTCCCGGTCGACAAGGAAACCTTGTTCCAATACGACGTGATCATCTTCGGCGACGTGAACCCCGCCTTCTTCAGCGATTCGTTGCTGCGCAACGTGGCCGACTTCGTGCGCGAGAGGGGAGGGGGGCTGATTGTCGGGAGTGGCCCCCGCCATTCACCCCAAACTTTTCGAGGCACCCCGTTGGCGGATGTCCTCCCGGTTCATCTCGAGAATAGTCGAACGCCGGTGGAATCGGACATCTTCGATGCGCCCCTGCACGTTCAGCCGACCCCCATCGGCCTGACCACTCCCATGCTCCAGATCAGCGAGGATCCCACGGCCACGGCCGACGTCTGGTCCGAGTTCCCTCCACTCTATTGGCTCACCCCCTCGCTGGAACTTCGCTCCGGGGCCCGAGTTCTCCTGGAGACCACACCCGACTCACCACGCCCCTCGGAGCCCGTCATCTGCCTGCAATTCGTGGGAGCTGGAAAAGTCGTCCTGCATTTGACCGACGAAACCTACCGCTGGTCTCAACATCCGCGGGGCGAACAGTACTACGCTCGTTACTGGCTTCAAACGATTCGCTACCTCAGCCGTTCCAAACTACTGGGGACGGCCCGCAACGTGGAAATCAGCAGCGATCAAGAGGCCTATCGGTTCGGAGAACCAGTCCGGTTGCGGGTTCGATTTTTTGACGACCGGATGGCCCCCGACGCCGACGACGGGGTCGTGGTCGTGCTCGAGCAGGAGGGGGGAAGCCGCCGCCGATTTCCACTCCGCCGCGATGCCGGCAAACGGGGAGTTTTCGTGGGATTAATCTCTCGCCTCCCGGAGGGAGACTACCGCGCCTGGGTGGCAACACCTAGTGGGGAGGATCAACCACCCGCCACTCGATTCACGGTACTGGCTCCCCAGGGCGAGCTGGCTCGGCTGGAAATGGACCGGGACGACATGCGGGAGGCGGCCCAACAGTCCAGGGGACGATTCTTCGCTTGGCACGAAGTTTCCTCGCTCCTGGAATCCCTTCCGCCTGGCCGTCAAGTCCGCGTTCAGTCGCTCCCTTCGCGACCAGTTTGGAATTCCTCGCTACTGGCGGCCCTGTTCGTGACGCTGCTGGTTACGGAATGGTTACTTCGGCGCCGAGCGGGAATGTTATAATACGGCTACGGAGTAGTGTGGGTTGCCACACCCCTGGCCGGTTCCCCTAGGACCGGTTCGCCCACCAGCTTGAATGTCTTGGAGCATTGGAGGCCCATGCCCGCGTCGCATTCCACGCCATCATCCACGCAGCCCCTTGATCGGCCGAGCCTCTCGCCCTGGGAGTCGGTGTCGGCGTCGGACTCCGCGAGAGCCCTACAAGCGGCCGTTCAGCAGGTGTCTGGGCGAGAACGGCGATTGATGATCCTCCACGGGGTGGCCAATCTCCTGGCCCTGGGCCTGACGGCGGCAATGCTGGCCGGGGTGGTGGATTTCGGACTGCGAATTCGCGATCCCGGAATTCGCTGGGGGTTGACACTTCTGACGTTCGGGTTGGCGGCATACTGGTTCTGGAAGCACCTCCTCCCGGTGCTCACCTTCCGCCGCGACGACGTCTCGACGGCTCAACGGATCGAAGCTTGTCTTCCCCACTTCGGTGACCGGCTTTCCACGGCCATGGCCTTCCTTTCGGCTTCGCGATCCGAGACGATCGCCGGTTCGGCCCAACTTCGCCAAAGCGTGGTGGATCGAGCCCATGGTGAGTTGCGTCAGGCTTCCCTCTCGAGTTGTCTCACCCCCGCGCCGGCCGTGCGAGCACTGACTCGGCTCGCCCTGGTGGCCCTGGTGGCCCTGATCCTCTTGGCCCTGGCCCCCGGCACGGTTCGCTTGGCGGCACACCGGTTTTTGATCCCATGGGGCGACAACCCCTGGCCGCGGCGGCATGTCCTGCAATTCATCGATACACCGGCCTACTTGGGCCCTGGCGAGGATTTCGAAGCACACGTCGTTGACGCGATGGGGGAACTTCCCGAACTGGTCCAGTTGCAATTATGGTTCGAGGGGGACGCACCTTCCGAGATGCAAACTCGCGTCATGCGGTATGCCGGTGGCCGCATGGTTCATCACATGTCCAACATCCAGCGTTCCTTTCGGTACCGCGCGCTCGGTGGGGACGACGACACGATGGATTGGCAATCGCTGACGCTGGTCGAACCTCCCGGCCTGGAGTCGCTTGAGATCGAAGTAACCCCTCCCGATTATCTCGGTGCCGATCCCTACAAGGTGACCGGTCTGATCCGGGCGGTCGAGGGATCAACATGGACCCTGCGTGGCCTGGCTGACCGGGAACTGGCAGCCGTCCACTTGCATGTCGGCGAGCCGGACCTGCTGGGTGCCGTATCCGCCGAGCCTCCCTGGCAAGGTGTGTTGGAGAGTGACGCGCGGAGCTTCCGATTCCCGGCCGAGGGACCGGCGATATTCGAACTGGTGAAGTCCGGAACGTACTGGCTCGAGCTGACGGATCCGGAGGAACGAACGTTCAAGATCGCTCCCGGAGAAATCCAGGTGCAAGTCGATTCTCCCCCGACAATTCGGCTGCAATCGACCAGCCGTGACGGGGTCGTGACGCCAGAAGCTCGTTTGGATCTGACCATTGTCGCCGAGGATGACTTTGCGATTTCTGAAATCGAGCTGCAGTGGAATACGTCGGAGACCAGTGACTCGAGACTTTCCATTTGGACTCGTCCCGAGCCGCCGGCGGGCGTGTCGCTGGTCCCCCCTCCTCCCGCCGACATGCAGCGAATCACGCATGAATTCGACTTGCAGGCATTGGAGCTGCCGCCGGGCACGGTGGTCGAGCTGGTGGCCAGGGCCTCCGATTTTGTTCCACAATCCGGCTCGAGCACTGAACTACGGCTCCGCGTCGTTTCGCGCGAAGAATTCGAACAACGGCTTTCCCAACAGCAATCCGAACTGGTGACGAAAATCCAGGAGGTCGTCGGACTGCAGCAGGAATCAAAACGTCAATCGGAATCGCTCCGAAGCGAGTTGGTGGACACGGGAGAGATTACCCGTTCGGGACTGGATCGGATGCAGAGTGCCGAGTTGAACCAGCGGCGGATTCCACAGCGGATTCAGGAGGACCACGACAGCCTCCTCACACGAGTTCAGCAGACTCGAGCCGAAATTCAACGCAACCGACTTGACCGCCCGGATGACCTGCAGCGGCTCGATTGGCTGTCAGAACAGCTCGGCCGGTTAGCCGAGCAGACGCTCCCCGAAATTCAGCGGGAGATGTTGGAAGCGATCAAGCTCACGCCAAGCAATCTAAGTTCCCCTCAGCCTTACTCGGCTCGCCAAGATCAAGCGTTGGAATCCGCCGTGGCGAAACAAGGCGAGTCATTGGAAAAGTTGGAATCGATTGCCCAGCAGCTGGTGGAATGGGAAAGTTATCGGCGGTTTTCACGCGAGGCGGACCAGTTGTGGCGTGAGCAAGGGCGGATCCAAGAGCAGACCGAATCGCTTCATCCGCTGACCGTGGGACGCGAACAGCGAGAACTTCCGACAGCCGAGCGAGCCGCGCTGCGGAATCTCGAGATGCAGCAAGCCGATCTCAGTCGGCGATTTGAAAACTTCCTGGAGCGATTGACTCGCAAGCAAGAGTCCTTGGCGGATTCCGAGCCGGAAGCCGCTCAGAATCTCGCTTCCGGCTCGACAGTGGCCCGCGAGGAAAACCTGGCCGGCCTCCTGCGCGACATCACGGGCCACCTGGACCAAAATCAATTGGGTCAGGCACTCAGCGATCAGCAAGCTGCCGCGGAAGGTCTGGAAGACGTTTCCCGCGCCCTGGCGGGACTCCCTCCTCGCTCGATGGATCGGCAACCCGACCAGACGTCGGCGGAGCCCTCTTCTCCATCGGAGGCCGAGGATGAAGACGAACAATCCCGAAAATTGCGAGAACGGTTCCAACGACTCCTGGAGAAAGCCGGGGAATTGGAGGCCCAGCAGGAATCACTGGCCCAAGAGTCAGAAAAGCTTTGGCTGGAACAGGAAGATGACTTGGAAATTTCGCCGTCCCGCGTCGCTCCATTGATCACCGAGCAGCGCGAACTACGACGCGAAACAACCTCGCTGCAGGAGATCATGGAGGACTCGCCACTCTTCGCTTGGCAGCTGGAACGGATCTCGAACGAGATGGCTCGAGCCACCAGTCTTCTGGAGCAACAGCATTTGGATCGAGCCAATCCTCATCAGCGGAGGGCAGTTAGAAGACTTCGGGAATTGCGAGAGGCGGCCGAGCCACTCGCGACCGGCGAGCCCTCTTCCGCTGACGACGACACCTCCCGCCCAGCCGACTCGGATGACCCAGATGACGCGGCCTCCGAAGCGCAGGAAGTCCCCGACCGTCCGAGGCTGGGGCTGGAAGACCTGCGACTCTTGCGGTCACTTCAGGCGGAAGTACTTGAGTTGACTCGAGAAGCCGCGGAACGGTCCGATCAAGAACCATCAGGCAACCGGGAGGACGTTGGTGATTCGGTGCTCGAGTTGGCTCGTGAGCAGGAACGACTTGGCCGCTTTCTGCTCGACTTGCTCGCAACGGACAGGGAGTTCGCCGACGGGACGGACCAAGATCAGGAGGCTCGACCGCCACGAGACCGAACTGAAGAACAGCGGCGTCTGGACGAACTGGATGACCAGCTTTTCCCGAACTAGCGAAGGCCGGCGATGTTGTATTGTAGCCATGTGTGGCGATGGAATGTTGTGGCGACAAGCGGATTTTCGAGCGTGTCTCGCGTTGGTGATCCTCGGTTGGACCATGGAGCCATGGCCTTTCCGCGGGCAACTCGCCTCGGGTAGTTCGCTGCGGGTAACTTAATGCGGGTAACTTAATGCGGGTAACTTAATGCGGGTAACTTAATGCGGGTAACTTAATGCGGGTAATTTGACACGGGAAATCGGATTCGATG
>JBJHCD010000267.1:0-7359 GCA_050485845.1 Pirellulaceae bacterium
GACCAGCCCTTTTTGAAGAAACTGCACGTATTGTTTGGTCCCTTCGATTTCCGCGATGACAATCGAGGCATACGCCGCTTCGTCCGCTTCTGGAATGGCGGATTTCCAGATCACCTCGCCCGAATGCTTGTTCAAGGCAAGCATCGTCGCTTCCGCTCCCCCGGGGGAACAGACGAGTGCGTCGCCATCGATGAGAGGTGATTCGGCGTAAGCCCATTCCCCGTATTGGCCGCCGAAATCGGTCCGAACATTCTTCTGCCAACGAATTGCACCGCCCTCGGCCTCAAGACAGACCAAGTCGCCGTCCGAGCCGAGGACATAAACGTGGTCGCCATCAACGGTGGGCGTCGAACGAGCACCAGGATACGGGGGACGCTGCTCCGGATGGCCGACGTTGCCGATGCGAACCGTCCAGACCGTCTCGCCATCGTCGGCGGAGATCGCTCGAACAAACTCATTCTCGAGCCCCTCACTGCCAAGAATATAGATTCTGTCACCCACCACGGCGGGAGTCGAATAGCCAATGCCAAGGTCGGAAACCTGCCATAACAAGGGCGGGCCCCCGGCCGGCCAATCGGTCTTCAGTCCCGTCTCGGCGGAAATCCCATCGCGATTCGGACCTCGCCATTGCGGCCAGTCCTCCGCTTGAAGAATGGATGCAGGCGCGAGACAGGCCAAGCCAAGGACTCCGGCCAAGGAAAGCAAATTACCTATCCGCTTCATGGTCTTGCTCCGATGATTGGGCTCGCCTGCTTGGCGAGCGATGAAGGGAGTAGCATTCCGAGTTTCGATCATTGTACAAGGTGACGCCTTACTTTGCAGGCAGGAGGTCGCCCCTTCTCCGTACCGATTCCGAAGCCGGCCGGCGGTTGACTTCGCCGAGCGGACCCTGTTGCCCTTGAGATCCCGTGCCCATGAAGCGATGGTTTTGCCCTCTTCCATCCAATCGATGTTCCCTTGGCCCCACAGCGAACTTGGCGAGTCAATCCGAGGTGTCGGGCAACTGCGGCAGACCCTGTTCCAGAAAAGACTTGAATCGCTCGGGCATCAATTCGGGTTTGCCATGGGGGGCGACAATCAAGAGGGCGGCCGTGATCGCTCGGGAGGTCAATGCCGGCCCCGGTGGGACCTCGGGAAGTCCCGCCGGCGCAATGCTGCCTCCGCTCCAGAAGGCCGCCAACGCCACCCAAGCCGCGGGCGATCCCGTTCCGACCTCCTTGGCTGCCGCTTCAGCCGCTCGGCGGTTCTCCTCCGAATCATCTCGTGCCCAGGTCGTCGCTGCCGCAATCGCCTTTCGCGCGGCGGCAGTGAGGCCGTCCCCGATGGTTTCCGCGACACATTGAGCAGACCACTGCACGGCACTTCGCTTGGGCAGCAGAAATGCCATCACTCGAATCGCGTCCGGAAACAGCTTTTGTTCGATGAGACATTCAATGGCCGTACGATCCGGAATCACTTCAGCCAACTGCTCACGTGCTGCCTCGCTCAACGGCAACGTGGCACATCTCTCCAGAACAGTGGGCCGATGGTCGTCGCTCGGTGCCGATTCCGTTGTTGTTCCGGACACCGCGGTGGATCCTGAATCGAAAGGGACAAGAGACTCCCCTTCGATCTCCACGTCGAATAGAGTATCTCCGGCACGCAATTGATCCCCGGTTCGCAGCGTCGTGGTCGTGATCGGCTCGCCATTCACAAAGGTACCTGATTCCGACTTCAAGTCGGTGACGCGATATCCGTTGGCGATCCACTCGATGCTGAAATGCACGTCCGCCAGGTTCTGATCCCGACTGATCGAGAAGTCCGCCCACTCGGTTCTCCCGATCTGAGCTACTTGCCCTCGGCGAATAACAATACGGCGTCCCTGGGCGGGACCACCGGTAATCCGGAGGATCAATTGCACAAGAAGTCTCCTCGAAGTCCAGTCCATGCGGAAGGAATACAAGCGAACCATGTGGGCCGCGGTTCATTGCCACTCGGCCTTCGACCACCTTTGACGTGGCGAATCGTGGAAACCGAGGACCGTACGAGATCAGTTCAATTTAATGACGCCTCCTGAAACTTCCACGGCCCCATCTCCACTGATCTGAACCATCGCGGCACTGGCCTCGATTTGGCCATCCGCCGAGAGTTCAATCTGCGGGGACGAAAGGGTGATCTTGGATGGTTCGATCTTGATGCTGCTTCCTCCCACCTTTAATTCCAACGATTGTGCCGCTTCAATGGTTCCCTTGCCGGCATCGATATTGATGGACAAGTCTCCCTGACCGACCGTCAGCGTGTCGTCTCCCTGATCGACTTTGACCACACGATCCCCTTCCTTGACATGATGGGTGTCGTCCCCCGAGTCGATGATCACGTCGCGATCACCCGTCTTGACTTGAAGCTTGTCATTTCCTTGATCTATGGTCACGGTGCGATTGTTGTAGATATCAATCGTCTGATTCCCTTCGTCCTGTTTTTCAAATCCCACCGAGAGAGAATCGTTGTTTTCCACGACACGCACAAAATCTTTCTCGGCGTGAAAATAGATCTCCTCCTCATCTTTCTTGTCTTCGAAACGGAGTTCGTTAAACGTCTCCGCATCGCCTTCCTTGGTACTGTGCGTTTTGATTCCGCTCTGCGTCTGATGGTCGGGAAGCGCGTAGGGAGGCATCAGGTCGCCGTTGTAGACTCGGCCGACCACGATCGGTTGGTCAGGATCGCCTTCCAGAAAATGGACAATTACTTCCTGGCCGATGCGGGGAATATGAATGGCTCCGAAGGATTTCCCGGCCCAGACCTGGGCAACTCGGATCCAACAGGAACTATGTTCATTCAATTCGCCGTACCGGTCCCAGTGAAACTGCACCTTGACTCGGCCATATTCGTCCGTCCAGATTTCCTCTCCCTCCTTGCCGACGACGACGGCCGTCTGCGGACCCTTGACGACCGGTTTGGGAGTCACGCGCGGAGGCCGATAGGGTTGGGAACTGGGGATGACGGTCCAATTCGCCTGATAGTTGAATTTCTCCCCCTTCGCACTGGTGGATTCGTAGGCGTTGTCCTCGATGTCATAGGTGGCGCCAGCGATCAGGTATTCACGGTTTTGGTCGCTCCGGGGAAAGTTGGTCAATTGAAAAAGCGCGCCGGTGGCCAGTCCGCGTGCATTTCCCTCGCAGTGGACCATTTCATGCCGCGCCGCCAATTCTTCGATCCGGTTACGGACGTAATGTTCTCCATCGCTTGTTTCCATATAGGTCCCGGGATAATCGAAGACCTGGTAGTCTCCCATGGCGTGATTCCAGGAGACCATGCTCCGAGTTTCCAGATTGGTTCGCGGACGCTCGAAGTCGTAATCCGTCATGGTGTAACTGGCGGATTGGACCGACTGCGTAACCTTCCAGTCCTGCAGATGATCGCGCTCGCGGCGGTCGTTCGGCGGATAATATGGAACCTCCTCGTACCCCTCGATAACGGCATGCGAGCTATAGGCATCCGCGAGGACCAATGTATGTTTTCCCTCCTCGTGTTCGAAGAAATAGTAGATCCCTTCGAGTTCCATGAGCCGGCTGACAAAATTCAAATCCGATTCACGATACTGAACACAGTAGTCCCATTGCCGGTAGGTGCCGTTGAGGCGGTTGTCGAAGTCGGAGAAGCCATGGTCGCGAAACAACTCCTGGACGATATCCGGAACCGTCATCTCCTGAAAAATTCGGCAATCGGCGGTCAGGCTGAGAAACCAGAGCCATGGCCGAAGCGTGGCCCGATACAGGGCATGTCGTCCCTCCTGTCCCACGAATCCGAATTGAGCACAATAGGCATGGAAGTACCGCTCTTTGCCGTCGGGAAGGTCCAACCGAATGGCGAGGGGTTGGCCGAGGACGTCTGACAGCGCGATCTCAAAATCCTCGCTCAGTAGCTCCAGCTCGATTTCAAACGGTTGACTTAACTGCTCTCGCGCCGTCATCCGTCGGAAAAGTAAGACATCGGGGCCCAAGGGGGAGGAAACGGCAGCGGGACGATGCTGCTGAGTTGGTGGCATGCGGAACTCCTTCACGTGTTTCGGACCGAGCGACAGCCGCTTCCGATTTTAGAACGATACCCCGACAATTCCCAGTAACCCGCCCTGTAGCCGATACGGCCATGCCTCCGCCGACTGCAAGCCCAATGACCATCGCAGGACACCAGCCAAGGGAAAACCGGAGGCAATTTCGCACTCGCCCGAACCGACGACTCCGCGAATGACCGGCTCGCCTGCGAGCCGATGCGAAAGACCTCTCGACACATCGCCCTCGAAGGCCCGTCACGACCGCAAACGCCCAGCTTGCCGACGATTCGACTCATGGTTCGCCGATCGTGGCCATTTTCCAGAACCCAGCTTGCACCAATGCGGGGCGAACTGTTCTCTTCCAGACTCCCTCAACAAACTGTCGTTGACTCGGACCGAGCCCTCCCTGGGGAAGACTCCCTCGAGGACCTCGTTCGGGATCGAATCGCGATTCAACTCGCCATACTCCCCCTTCGGTATCCTCGAGAATGGCCTTCGCGATACCGTCGAAAATGTGCTTGCCTGGAACCTGCGGGGCCGGTACGAACCGAGGAGGGTCGGCCTCGGCATCAACGCAGGCAAGACGTGGCTCGCGAACTCGTTGAATCAATTGAGGAAGCAGGCAATCCCGCGGTGGAAGTACATTGGTTACGGAAAGTCGAGCCGGCGCGCCGGCGGGACAGAATAAGTCATATAGAGCGAGGGCTCGCCCGCCTGTCGGTTGAAGTCGGTACTCTTGAACCAAGTAGAGAAATATCGGATCCATCTCCACCGAAAAGACGCAGAAATCCAGCACGTCAACCAGCCCTTTTCCTCCCGAACGGCAAGTTTCAAGAAACATGGATTTCCCTACATCCCCTTTCGCGCGTGGACCACCTGTCCCATGACCGACTCTTTCAGTTCCTTGCGAAGTTCCGACCGAACAATGTCCGGGTCTCCAAACCCCGCCTCTTGGAGGACTCGACGGACATAGCTTTCTCGATGCGAGTACCGACCATGCCCCTCGAGGACGAAGTCCTCGGCCTCGGAATGGACCAGGTCCTCCAAGGTGAAGAACAGGCTACCACCGGGGCGTAGTGCTTCCCAGGCCGTCCTGATGACTTGGCGTAAGTCTCCGAAATAAATCAACGTATCCGCACTCACGATCAGGTCGGTCGAGTTCGGATGATCTTGGAGGTAATCCACGATATCGAGTTGAAACAACTGGTCGTAAGCCTCTCTGGCCCGGGCTTTGCCCAACATTTTTGAGGAAAGATCCACTCCGATCAATTCTCGCGCGAACGGACGCAGTTTGGGGCCGCAGAGTCCCGTGCCACATCCGGCATCCAGGATGTCGAGGACTCCTTCGGCTTTGAATCCCGACTGCTCAATCCGCTCCATCACCAGATCCGGCGCGCGGTAGTCCAAGTGGTGAAGTATCGAATCAAAAGTATCCGCGAAACCATCGAAAACTGTCGTTACGTACTCCGACGAAGCTCGGGAAGGCACCGGCTCTCCTCCCATGGCCGCGAGCATGTGTCGAGCGACGGGATCATTGGGTGAATACTGCAAGAGTTCCCGATAAACGCCTACTGCCTCTTCGCGTCGCTTCTGCCGCATCAGGGATCGCCCGAGAGCATCGTAGGCATCTCTCAGGTCGGGCTTCAGCTGAATTGCGAGGCGAAATTCCGCCGTGGCAGCCGCTCGGTCTCCCAAATGCTCCAGAACATTTCCCAGATTGAAATGTAAGTCAGGGCGGTTCGGATACAGTTCCACCGCTTTCCGCAATACCGACTCGGCTTCGGAAAGCTTTCGCTGATTCTTCAGCACGACCCCCAGATTATTCAAGGAGTCACCATGCTCGGGGTTCATCTCCAGCACCCGCCGATAGCAAGCTTCCGCTTCGGCAAACTCTCCCTGGAATCGATGGATATTTCCCCGATTGCTCAGGGCGTCGGTGTAATCGGGACTGACCTCGATCGCCTTTTGAATCAGTTTCGCCCCTTCCTCCGAATTTCCCGTCTGGTGCAGGAGCATCCCAAGAAAATTCAGCGACTCGGGCTGATCGGGCACGGCGTCCAAGATGGTCCGGTAGATGTAGGCTGCACGCTCAAAATCTTGACGCTGATGAAACTGGACCGCCATCGCGACCGCTTCCTCCAGGGTCGCCTTCACACCCTGTGGCTCGTTCTCGTCATTTGAACCGCTCATGTCATTTTCCGTCTAGGAAAAGTCGTAATGGAAATCGCCGTTCTCGACGGAAACCGTCACCCGTTCCAGGGGATGGCCATTCATCAATCGTGTCAGGAATTCACGGCTCATTGCCGGAAGTAACGAGTGCGTCAGAATGGCATCCACCATGCGTCCGCCACTCTCGACTTCGGTACAGCGACTGGCCACGAGGTTTACCACGGCTTCATCGAAGGAGAAGGGGACCTTGTGATTCTGCTGAACCCGTTTCTGAATTCGCCCCAGTTGTAGTTGAATGATTTTCTTCAACACCTCGTCCGAGAGGGGATAATAGGGAATGACGGTAATTCGGCCCAGCAGTGCCGGGGGAAAAACTTTCAGCAAAGGTTCGCGTAGCGCCTTGGAAATTCCATCCGGATCGGGAAGAAGCTCCGGATCACGACACATCCCCGCAATCAGGTCCGTGCCGACATTTGTCGTCAACAAAATAATTGTATTGTGGAAGTCGATGTAGCGTCCCTCACCATCTTCCATCCATCCCTTGTCAAAGACTTGAAAGAAGATCTCATGGACGTCGGGATGAGCCTTCTCGACTTCATCCAGCAGCACGATCGAATAAGGACGCCTGCGAACTGCTTCCGTGAGAATTCCACCTTCGCCGTAACCAACGTATCCGGGAGGGGCTCCCTTGAGAGTGCTGACCGTATGAGCCTCCTGGAACTCGCTCATGTTGATCGTGATCACATTCTCCTCGTCTCCGTAGAGTGCTTCGGCCAGGGCCAGGGCCGTCTCCGTCTTCCCCACGCCGGATGGCCCGGCAAGCATGAAAACCCCGATCGGCTTGTTGGGGTTTTCCAAACCGGCCCGAGATGTCTGAATCCGTTTGGCAATTGCTTCCAAGGCATGCCGCTGGCCAATCACTCGTTGGTCCAGGGAGTCCGCGAGGCGAAGAATGGCGTCAATTTCATTCTTCACCATTTTGCCGACCGGAATCCCCGTCCAATCGGCAACCACGGCGGCTACCGCTTGCTGGTCCACGGTGGGAAGTATCAATGGAGACTCCCCCTGTAGTCGTGCCAATTCGCTCTGCAGTTCCCGCAACTGGCTCAGCAATTCCGCGCGATCCTCTTCGCTCAGATCGAGGTTACTCGGCTTGGCAT
>JBJHCD010000268.1:0-7359 GCA_050485845.1 Pirellulaceae bacterium
GAATGGGACATTTCGGGTCTGGGTTACCGCCATGGCAGTGACGAGTCTGTCGTTGACGACTCTTGCCGTGCCGTCGGCCGCGCAAGACAACCGATCGTCCGGGGCGAGTGTCTTGCGCCACAATGCTGCTCGCCAGACTCAACCGAGACCCTCGACCCCAACGGATCCGGATGTCCGATCGCCGTCGGATCAGCCTGCGGGTCCCGGAGCGCCCAGTCCTCGGGCATCCAGTCCCCGAGCGTCGGGGCCATCCGCGTCGAGCCCTTCGGCTCGTCCCGATGCTCCACGAAATTCCGGTTCCAGTCGCCAGGCGGATTCGAACGCAAGGACCGACCGCATGCTCGAGCCTGGTGGGCATGCGTACGACGATGAGTTCGATGACTACGGCGAGTACATTGTTGGCGGAGATTGGCATTCGGCGGGGCCAGGATCGCATTGGGGAGGTGCGTACTGCCGACCTCAGATGCCTCGTGGATTTTGGGCCAATGTCGATTATTTGCTTTGGTGGCGGCAGGGGCAGAGTTTGCCGCCGCTGGTGACCACCGAACCGTCGGCCGGTGCCCTGCCGGACGCCACGATTTTGTTCGGCGATGACCGCGAGGGGACGGGGGTCCGTCCCGGAGGCCGGTTTCGTCTGGGGGGATGGTTGGATATGGAGGGTGTCCTGGGAGTCGAGGCCCGACTGATGGCCATGGGAAATGGCCGATTTCACTTTGCCGCCGATTCGAATCAGCACCCCACCTTGGCTCGCCCGTTCTTTAACCTGACCCCGGACGGTTCTGGAGGTTTTCAAGGTCCAGACGCATTTTTGGTTGCTTCGGCGACCGCCCCCTGGTCGGGCAACATCGATGTAACCGGGAAATCCGAGTTCCTCGCCGGGGATGTCATGTTTCGCGGGCTGCTGAGCGAGGGGCCGGGAACGAGACTCGAGTTCCTGGCCGGTTATCAGTGGACCCGAATTGACGAGGCCCTTTCGATCTTCAGTCGCTCGAATTTGCCGGCGGGTGACTTCGAGGTTTTCGATTCCTTCGCCACGCAAAATCGTTTCCATGGAGGAGCGATCGGACTCGAGCTGACTCGATCCCATGGTCTGTGGAATCTGGAGTTACTGGGAAGGATCGGTTTCGGGAACATGCAGCAAACCGTCATGATCGATGGCCACTCCACCAATTCGCCACAGGGGGGCCTGCTGGCTCAGCCTTCCAACATCGGCCTGTACCAGCGCAACGCCTTCGCGGTCAGCCCGGAGATCGGGGTGACACTGAACCGGCAGGTAACGGAATGCTGTAATTTCACGGTGGGATACTCGCTGCTGTTCTGGAACAAGGTGGTGCAGCCGGGCGATCAAATCGATCCCCAATTGGCGGTCAATCCGAATCAGCCTCCTTCGGCGGGCCAGCCGGCTCGACCCGAGTTCGAGTTTCGTGATTCCAGTTATTACCTGCATGGCCTGAACATCGGGTTGGAGTTCGCCTACTAACCTTCGCCGAAATGTCCACTTACCGCGGCCGCTGAAGTCCCTCTGAAATCGATTGATTTTCGTCAAGGACTTGTCACGGCCGTCCCTTCGAAGTGACAGCGGTTCGTCTCGCCCGCGGCCGATCCAGGCCGGTCCCGACTTTCCTCACGCCCTAGGATGCTCTTGTCGAGACATCCAGCGCGAGGAGGAACGTCGTGAGCGAGAGGGTTCGAATCGGAGAGCGGAGGGGATATCGCGGGACTGCGGCTAGTGACAATCCGGGGTGCCGTTCGGGAATGACCCTGTTGGAACTGCTGGTCGTGATGACGATTGTCAGCCTGATGGTCGGAATGACGCTGCCGGCGCTGCAGCAGGTTCGCGAGTCCAGTCGTCGAACTCAATGTTCCAACCACATGCGGCAAGTCGGTTTGGGGATGCACCGTTTTCATGAAGTACGAGGATTTTTTCCACCCGGGGCGATCGCCGGCGGCACGTCCTTCGCCGCTCGATCGGTAAAGCGGCGAATGGGGGTCCCCGAGGGGGTGGAACATGGCTGGCAGGTGTTTCTGCTTCCCTACATCGAGCAGCAGACGCTGTTTGACCAGTACGACTTGTCGGCGGATTGGCGGGACGCCACCAACGGAGCTGCTCGGCAGCAGGAAATTCCCGTCTTTCAATGTCCGTCGGCTCCGAATCGGACCCGCTTCGATGTCGTCAACTCCTCCATTTGGGGTGAGATCATTGCCTCGGTAACCGACTACGGTGCCTGCAGCGCGGTCGATCCCCGACTCTTTCATCGGGGTTGGATCGACGAGGCATCGCGAAGGACACCTCACGGAGTCATGCGTCCCAACGTCATCAGCTCGATGGCGGACATACTGGACGGCACTTCCAATACTCTGTGGATTGCCGAGGACGCGGGTCGGCCCGAACGCTTGGCGGCGAGGCACCTTCGTCTGTCGGGAAGGGCAACCGGAGGAGGTTGGGCAGACCGGCAGAACGAGTTCGTCATTGATGGCTACTCCCCGTCCGGGCTCGAATCTCCCGGACCCTGCCCGATCAATTGCAGCAACAACAACGAAATCTACGCCTTCCATCCGCGCGGCGCATTGGGGTCCTTCGCTGATGCCTCGGTCCGGTTCATGTCCGAGGAGACCGAAATGCGGATCGTCGCCTGTTGGGTCACCATGCGGGCCCGCGACGAGGCGGCACTTCCCGACACCCCCTAAATCGCGTCGCGGTCTCGACTCAACGGCCTCGAATCCACCCTCGACTGGCTGGACCGGCTTCGTGGACTGGCGAGTGAAAGCCCAGTGCCGCAAGCTCGCGACGCGGAACACCCATTGTTGGCTCGGCTCGGGCGCGGCTCTCGCGTTCGGCCGGCGTTTCGTTGTCGCTGTGATTCGAGAGGGAACAGGCTAAAGGCCTGCTGCTACGTATCGCGTTCGGACGTCGAGTTTCCGCTACAATGGGCCGTTTCCGGCACTCGAGTGGTCTCGAGTATCATCGGCTCGTCTGCGACCCGATGATCGCGGGTCGCAAGTGGCTCGCATGAGCGTGAGTTCGATGGTGGGTGGGGACCTTTTTGATGGCTTCGATGGCTCGGATGGCACTTCATTGGCAGATCTTGGCCGGCATGCTCCTGGGGGCCGTGATCGGCGTCCTGGCCAACGGGTGGCTGAGTGTCCGAGAGATTCGGCTGGAGGCCGAACAGCTTCCTGCCGGAGTCGCCACCTTTATTTCCAGAGACAGTGTCCAGCAAGTCGAGATGTCGTTGGAAACCACCGATGGAGATCGGCGGCGGTGGGTAGTGACACCATTGGGGCGCGATCCCGAGTCACTACCCGACCTCGGGCGACTCGCTCAGGAAGATCCGCTGGCTCATGATCTGTTCCAGCGGTTCGGTCGGTCTCCCGCTCGACGGCTGGGTGAAGCGTCTCAGCGACTTGGAAACCTGTTCCTCCGCCTCCTGCAGATGGTGGCGGTTCCCTTGATTGTCAGTTCGCTGATCACGGGCGTGCTGGGAATGGGGAAGGCTTCGCAATTGGGGGCCATGTTTCTCCGCACCATCGCGTATTATCTTTTGACCAGCCTGTTGGCGATCAGTACCGGAATCCTCATGGTTCGTCTGCTGCGGCCGGGTCTGCGAGGAGATCTCGAATTGGCGCCGGTCGGGGAACCTCCGGCCTCGGAGAGTCTCGGGGAAATCCTCTTTCGCCAGGTGGAGACCTTGATTCCGGTGAGTCCGATCGCGGCCTTGGCGGAACCGAACTTTCTCTCCGTCATCAGTTTCAGCTTGGCGTTCGCCATCTTTGCTCTCCGCGTGGGTGGCTCGGCGGCCGATCACATTCGGCAGCTATTCGAATCCTTGTTCGCCGTCATGATGGCAATGACTTCGGCGATCATTCGGCTGGCGCCACTGGGTGTCTTCTTCCTGATGGTCTATGTGACCGCGACTCAGGGCATTCAAGTCTTCCAGGCCCTGTTTTGGTATCTGCTGACCGCGATTCTGGCATTGGTCTTTCACGCCCTGCTGACGCTTCCCTTGATTCTGCACTTTGTCGCTCGAGTCAGTCCTTGGCGTTTCGCTCAAGCCTTGTCTCCCGCCCTGTTGACGGCATTCAGTTCCGCATCCAGCAACGGTACGCTCCCCTTGACGATGGCCTGCGTGGAAAAGCGAGCGGGGATTGACAATCGAGTCTGTTCGTTTGTGCTGCCGCTGGGGGCCACGATCAACATGGACGGCACGGCCCTTTATGAAGCCGTGGCGGTGTTGTTCATTGCTGAACTCTATTTCGGAGTGGAGCTGGGACTGACGCAACAACTGCTGGTCGCCTTGACCGCGCTGCTGGCCAGTGTCGGCGCGGCGGGAATACCCCATGCGGGATTGGTGATGATGGTGATTATCCTCCAAGCAGTCGGGTTGCCGGTGGAAATGCAAGGAATCATTCTGGCCGTCGATCGCGTGCTGGATATGTGCCGAACGAGTGTTAATGTTTGGAGTGACGCTTGCGGTTGTGCGGTGGTCCAGCGGTTCGCGCCGATGCGAGAGGTGGCTTAGCGGTCTGCCGTTCGAAGCTACTTTGCCAATTCGTGGATGGGGCTGATAGTTCCGACATCCAGAAAGTATGCTGGTGGGAGGGATTCCTCCGCCACCGATACCTCGGATGGTTGGTTTTCCGGCTCGAAGGCAATGGGGTCCATTTTCAGCGAGGAGAGAATGAATTCACCGCGGGATTCACGGTCGCTCGACCAGACAGATCACAATCGGGGAGGTCCCCCGCTAGACTTTTCGGCCGGCAATTCACCGAGAGCCGCACAATCCTTGGGCCCCATTCTTGATGGGGACGGGGCAGCCGACAGGATGAGCTGGGAGGAACTTCGCCGAGCACACGATTTGCTGCTGTTTCACCTCAACAACACCCCGCTGGCACTCCTCCAGTGGAATCATGAGATGAAATTGATTGCCTGGTCGAAGCGGGCGGAGCTGCTTTTCGGCTGGAGCCGCGAGGATGTTCTGGGAAAACACTTGACCGACTTTCCATTGATTTTCTCCGAGGATGCACCGGCTGTTTTGGAACTGCTCGAGCGGCTACGGAAAGGGGAGTTGCCGGTCGGAACGAATGTCAATCGCAACGGCACGAAGGATGGACGAGTCATTTACTGTGAATGGCATAATTCGATCTACTTCAATGACGATGGGTCGGTGAATTCCGTCTTCTCGCTCGCTCAAGACGTCACCGAGCGGCGGGAGGCGGAGATCTCACATGAGCGACTCGAATCGCACCTTCGTCAAGCCCAGAAGCTGGAGGCCGTCGGAAGGCTGGCGGGTGGAGTGGCCCACGACTTCAATAACATGCTGGGGGTGATATTGGGGCATGCCGACATGGTGCTGGACACCATGTCCCCCACCGATCCCCACTTCGCTCATCTCTCGGAGATCCGTACCGCCGCGCGACGCTCCGCCGACCTCACTCAACAACTCCTGGTTTTCGCTCGTCAGCAGGCAATTGCACCCAAAATCCTGGACCTGAATCACGTGGTATCGGGGCTCTTGAAGATGCTGCGCCATTTGATTGGGGAAGATATCGAGCTGCAATGGATTCCCGGGAATGATCTGGGAATGATTCGAGCGGATTCGAGTCAGCTGGACCAGGTGTTAGCCAATCTGGTGGTGAATGCCCGTGATGCCATTGCCGAAACAGGAACCATCACGCTCAGCACCTCCATTGTGGAGCTATCGGACGAATTTTGCGAGATGCACGTCGGAGCCAACCCTGGGCGGTACGTCTGTCTCACCATCCATGATACGGGATGTGGGATGTCGGAAGAAGTTCAGGCCCAGATGTTTGAACCGTTCTTCACGACCAAACCCCATGGCAAGGGAACGGGATTGGGGTTGGCGACGGTCTATGGAGTAGTCAAGCAGAGCCAGGGTTACATCTCCGTGGAGAGTGCTCCGGGACAGGGGACCACGTTTCGAATTTGTTTCCCTCACTACGAGGAGACAGCGGTGATTGATAAAGTCCGAGAAGTCGCCCCGCAGCCCCCCTCTGGTTCGGAAACCATTCTGCTCGTGGAGGACGAACCGGCCCTGTTGAAACTCGCGGCCTGGCAACTTGAACGCTTGGGTTACCATGTCCTTCCAGCCGGGAGCCCTAAACGGGCTCTCGAAGTCGCTCGACAGTTCCCCGGTGAAATCCAACTGCTGGTGACCGATGTGATCATGCCCGAGATGAATGGGCGCGATCTATGGCAGAAGCTAAGTGCCGATCATCCGCGGATGAAAAGCCTGTTCATTTCAGGCTACACGGCCGACGTGATCGCCACGCGAGGGATCTTGGATGAAGGAGTTCACTTTCTCCAGAAACCATTTACGAAAGCCGGCTTGGCTCAAAAGGTCCGTGAGGCGCTCCAGGGGGACTAATTTTTTGGGCATTGGTCATCATGAGCCTTCTGGATGATCCTTGGTCACTTGGGGAGAGGGAGAGTTGGGGGCCACACTCCAGCCTGGCTAGGAGAGTTCATTCGGTCATTCGTGTGTCGGTCGCCCGCAACTGGCTTAGCAGTTCCGTTAGTTCAATTTCGCATCGAGCGAGGGTGATGGCCGATTTGGAGAACTCACCACTTTCCGCCTCCTCTTCTAGTTGTTCAATCAGATTCCTCAGCGGTTCA
Source organism: Pirellulaceae bacterium (assembly GCA_050485845.1). GTDB lineage: Bacteria > Planctomycetota > Planctomycetia > Pirellulales > Pirellulaceae > JBJHCD01. The sequence continues at coordinate 6,635 of JBJHCD010000268.1, forward strand.
TGCGAAATGTAGCCCAGAGTTCCCTTGAGGTTGTGAGCGGCGGCCTGTAAACGATTGGCATTTCGATCGGCCTGTGCCTGATGCATATCCGCCAACTGCTGAGGGGCCATTTTCAGGAACATCGCCACGACTTCGGACAGTAGGCCCAGATCTCCACCGAGATGCTTGAGGGTCTGCCGCGGATCGAAGATTTTCTGCGAAGTCGGTTTGGTAAGTTTGCGGTTATCCTCTCGAGCCTCCTTCCGCCGCAACTGATCCATCAAGAGTTCGTCGAGTTGGGCCAAGTCGATCGGTTTGGCCAAATACCCATCCATCCCGGCGGCCAGACATCGTTCTCGATCACCCGGCATGGCATGCGCGGTCATGGCGATAATGGGGAGCCGAGTTCTATTCTGTTCGGCCTCCGCCGCGCGCATGACTCGCGTGACTTCCCAGCCATCCAGTTCCGGCATTTGGATGTCGAGCAGCAAGAGGTCGAAGGTTTGCCGCTGAACGGCGTCGAGTACTTCGCGGCCGTTGTCCAGCATGGTCACGCGATGGCCGGCTCGATGCAACATCTGCGCGGCAACCCGTTGATTGATGGGGTTATCTTCCGCGACGAGGATGTTCAGTCCGCCTGCTCGAGCGGAAGGGTTCATTTCCTGAGACGCCTCGGTCGCGAGGGGAGTTGAGCCCTCTGGAACCGATTCAATGGGATTCGCAGTTCCTGTTCCTGATTCCGGGAG
>JBJHCD010000269.1:0-4440 GCA_050485845.1 Pirellulaceae bacterium
CCTTCGGAGCTTCGGGAGGCACCCTCCGCCTTCGGCGGAGGGTGGCGGAGAGGGAGGGATTCGAACCCTCGATGAGGCTATAAACCCCATACTCCCTTAGCAGGGGAGCGCCTTCGACCACTCGGCCACCTCTCCATCCCGGGAAGAGCCGCAATCATACGGGGCCGGGCGGACCGGGTAAAGCAGCTACCTGGACGGGCCCGCGTCTTCCTGCTCTTTCTTGATCCGCTCGTAGATCTCTTCGCGATGGACGGCAACCTCCTTCGGCGCGTTCACACCGATGCGTACCTGGTTGCCCTTGACGCCGAGCACCGTGATGGTGATGTCGTCGCCGACCATCACCGTTTCACCTACCCGCCTCGTCAGAATCAACATGACACTACTCCTTCCTCAATCACCCCGTGCACACAGAATTTATTGTTGTTATTGCCCTTATCGCTCCCGGACCGGATCCTGGTCCAGCTCGAACGCCTCATGCAGCGCGCGGACCCCGAGTTCCAGGTACTCGCCTTGGCGGGCGTGGAAACCCTGGTCAGCACTCGACTCGATCCCGGAGTGGATCCGATTGTCGAGGCAGATCGTCGCGGCTCGATCATGGCCGTCGTTCGCCTGGGGAACAAGGACGTCGAACTTCCGGGAGCGGAAGGGGAGATGGAATTGGCCTCGTTCGCGATGGCGGGTGGAGGCATGATGGGGGGAATGCAAGGAGGGGTCGTTGGTGCCGCCTGCTGCCCGCCGGGCGGAGGCTTGGGTGGCGTAGCCGGAATGGGCCACGTTCCCGGAATGCCCCCTCAATTTGTCGCCGGCGTCACGGCTCCTGAATACGGCATGCCCCATTCCGGCACGCCGATCGGCTTGGCCGGCCCGCCGCATATTCCGCTGGGAGGTCCCGCCGGTCTGCAGCGACACGTCATCCGGAACCACACGCACATGCACATTCCGGAGCCGAACAAGAACATGATCATCGATGTGAAGCAGCGGCCCGGCATGAGCTATCCGACTCCTCCGAACCGAGTTCACATTCGCGAGCAAAGCTACTCGCCCACGCACTTGAACGTGGCTCCGCACCACACGAAGAGTTCGATGGTGAAGTAGCAAGTCTGGGGAGCCCCAGGGACACGGATTCCCACGCGAGGGCTTCCGAGTTTCTCACAGCAGGTGGGCGGCGTCGGTCCAACCGAAGCCGCCCACTTTTTTAAGGAGTTCGAATCGGGCTCGCCCGCCAGCCGTCGCACGGATTCCCGCGAAACCGACTCGATTCGCTCCGCATCGGTCCCTGCCAACAATCACCCGACACACACAATCGCTCGATTTGTCGTGAGGTGCCCCGTGTCAGCGTCCCCACTCCCATCGCCTCGCCGCAGGCCTGTCGTGAGCTTCCTCCAACAGGTTCCTCGGCTGCTCCGAGTCACTCGGCACTTCCTTCCAGCTGGACTACTATCCGGCATGATGGCCGGCATGATGGCCGGCATGATGGCCGCCACGACCTGGGGACAACCGCCGGTGCACTATCTCCAGAGCGGTTTTGAACCTCCAGGCAGCGTGGCATCGGTTCAGCGGCTACGAGGGGGACCGGTGGCCGGCTACTTTCAGCCGGTGGAGATCCGAGGCCCCAAGGGGAGCCTGGTTTCGATCGCCCATGACGGCGGATTCACCTCTCCCGAATCGAACCAGCTGCACGCCGCCCTGGTCGTGGGAGAACTGTATCGAATTCGCATCGGCAACATTCCCCTGAATGAGGAAGCCGAAGTCTACCCGACAATCGAGATGCTCAATCGCCTTTACCCTCCCGAAGGCCAGAAGCTACGCTTTCCGATTCCCATCGAGATCACTCAGGAAGAACTGCAGATGGCGATTTCGGGCCAGCTGGTTACTCGAGTGATCTACCTGGAAAACCCCCAGCTGGCCTACCCCGAATCCCAAGTCGGAAACGAGCAGCGTGTCACGCCGATCGCCCCGGACGCCGATCCACTTCATGAGGCGGACCTACGGGGACGCCCGATGGTGATCTTGCGGATGGGTTCGCGCGTTCCGGACACTCACCATGAAACGGGAGAGAACCTGTTTCCGACTCCACCCTTCATCGTCTACTCCCCCCCTCCCCTCCCCTCCCCCATGTCGCGAGACGAGGCGGATCGAGGGCTGGAGCGGGAAATGGAACCTCGCGATTACCCACGTGTTCCACTCACGCCGACCCCGGAAATACTTCCCGATTCGCGACGCGAGGAAGACCTTCCTCCCATCGTATCCCGAGAAGACAACAACGCTTCTCGAGCAGGCTCGATCCAATCCCGCTTGCCACAGCCGAACATTCAGCGGCGCTGAAACGAATTCGTACCACCGGCCGACACATCCGGCTGATACCCAGCAGATCCTCATTGTACCCGCACAGTGTACAACTTCCCGTCGGAGCGATTCCATGACTTGCACGCGATGGCTCCTCCTTGTCATTCCGGCTTGCCTGTTGCTGGCATCTTGTCAGAGCGGTCCCGTGGTGCAATCGACCCAAGGTCGCCCGGTTGGGCCGTCGGAAGCCGCGAGTTCCTCGAAAGTGGCCGCGCCGATCACCAATGCATCGGTCGCCACGCCATCGGTCGGCCTCCAGCGGGAGTCCGACCAGCGGCAAACGGCCCAGAATCCGACGACGCGGAATCAAGCTCCTCACGACGACACCGATCCCCACCCAAGGGTCCAGAGGGAATCCGTGTCGCGGCAGACCATGGCGGCCGGCAACACCGCGGCTTCGAAAGAGACGAGTCGAACACTGTCCGATTGGCCGGATCACGAAGCCACCGATCACATGGAGTCTCCCATCCAGCTGGTCGCTTACGGAAGCCATGTTCCTCGAAGCCGCCGAGTCGGCATGCAGCCGCCGGAAGCCTGGATGTGTCAGCCTACTGACATTTACGGCAGTTGGGACAACTGGCGTCCACCGGGAATTCAAGGTCCCTGGCCCGCCGACGAGTACATCTGTGACGGAGGAGACCGCTTGCTGCCCGTCAGCGTGGATCGAGATTGGACAGTTCGCGGAATCGACCAGGAGGACACGATCGCCCACTACGACACATTGGCCGGGAAGACGATCGTGCAGCCCAGCAATCGAGTCTGCATTTACGCTCCCCGTTTCGCGGCCGTGCGGCACGTCTCCGGGGTCCTGCTGGATGAAGGCTCCCAATGGGCCGCCGGTGTCACCTTGCCGGTTCCTCCCGTCAGTCAGGAAGTTCGTGAAGAAGCGGGAGGCGTGATGCAGCCAGTCCAGCTGGAGCGAAGCGTGGCTGTTACCCCGCCCTATGCGTTCCTGGATCGCCTGCCGGTCATGGGAGTCGACAACGTTCGCGCTCTCCAAGGGATCAACTTCCAAGTCCTTCCGCACGAAGACTTGCTGACTCTCGACCCGATCACGTGGGATGCCAGTCAAAAGGCACGGATCGCCGAGAAGACGATCGCAGCCAAGATTTGGGAAACAGCCACGGGCCTCCAAGTGGTCATCGATCACCAAGTGGCGGTGGAGGCGGTCCGAGACACCGAGACGCAGGAAGTGGTTACCTACGACATGCCCAAGGGCAAACCTCGCTTGGAAATCATCAAGATCGCCTCGAAACAGAATGCCCTGCCGGGCGATCTGGTCGAGTTCACTTTGCGGTATGAAAACGTGGGCACGGAAGAAATCGGCAACGTCACCATCATCGACAGCCTGACCACCCGCCTCGAATACGTCGAGGACTCGGCCCAGTCCAGCCGGGACGCCGACTTCTTCGCGGTGGAGAACGAAGGGGAGTCGTTGCTGCTGCGGTGGGAGTTGAAGGAACCGCTGAAGACGGGCGAGGGAGGTCTCATCCGCTTCCAGACTCGAGTTCGGTAGGCTCGAGTTCGGTAGTCTCGACTTCGGGAGCCCGTGGCTCGGCCGCCATCCGGTGGCCGGCCCGCCGCTGGGGCGACCCGCGAGTTACCGTTCGTCCGACTCAGCCAACTCGTCCAGCTCGTCCAACCGAAGCCGCACGGAGACGATGTAAGGGGCCTCCCCCTCGGTCCAGTGCCCGTAGGTCGTGGTGACAATCGTTCCGTCCGGGAGGATCTCCACGCCGGGATAGGCACAGTCACTTCCCTTGGTATTGTCCATCAAGCGAACTCGGTACTCCCCTTCCCTCCCCTCCACGATGTCTTCGTAGGTGCCGACCCAGGCAACCCAATCTCCCTGGGTCGGACTCTCCAAGGTGGTATCTCGAAATGAAATGAACAGCCGGCCATCGGGAGCATACAGACCCGTATGTCGGTCACCTGTCAGTGCCCCTGGAAGTTCTCGGGGCGCCGTCCACGATTTTCCCTCGTCGCTGGAGAACATCACATGGGAGTTGCGGCGGCGGCTATTCTCTCGCAGCAGCATGGCCAGTTGGGAGCCATCCGGCGAGCGGATAATTCCCGGTTCGCACAAATGCACCT
>JBJHCD010000269.1:4450-7347 GCA_050485845.1 Pirellulaceae bacterium
ATGCACCTCGCTGCTGTTATTGATCGCCTCGGGAAATGACCAATTCAGACCGCCATCCTGGGAGAAGGTCTGGTAGAGCGTGAATCCAGGTCGAGCCTCCGGGGATGCCCTTCCCTCCTTGGTGAAGAAGCGTCCATCATCATGAAAGAAGGCGGCGTAATGTCCTGGTCCCGTCTTCAGGGAAACAACCTCCCCCATCACCACGATGCCTCCCCAATCTCCCACGTGGCGAAGTTCGCTCCAGGTCTCTCCATCATCCTCGCTGACGGCAAGCCGAGCGGGATAGAGCCCCGACCACATAATGACTCGCTTCATTCCATCAGGACCGATGACTCGATGGAGAGTCGGCGTTTCCAGGCTGGTGGTCCAGTTTTCCGGTGTCGGAAGCCGGTCGCTCCAAGTTCGTCCTCCATCCGTGCTCCGCTTGTAAACGATCGCTCCCCGACCATGGCCTTCCGGGTACACGCAGAGAATCGTTTTCCCATCCTCCAACAGGCAAGTCGTCGGATGCCCGAGATACACGCCGGGCTGACGATCCACGACCACCTGCCGCTCGGAGTCCGCAGAGAGGTCGATGATGGGAATCGAGTATCCTCGTGGTGGCTGGGCCACGGCGGGGTCCCCCCAGCCAACCGGCAACAACCCCATGAATCCCACGAGACAGATAATTCTACCGCTACTAATTCTACTTCTTCTATTTCGCGTCATCGGCGTGTTCTCCCGTCGATGCCCCTGTTTGGAGGCCCCTGATATGGAGGCCCCTGATCGCTGGTCACGCCCCCAGTCTACTCCCCCCTCGTGGAACGGCAAGCCGGAGGCATCACGGTTTTGGAGGCCGGCCGCGGGCGCCCTCCGATACGACATGGGCTGCCGCCGGGCACGACATGGGCTGCCACCGGACTGTGCGAACTCGACCAGGTCGAGCGCGCCATGCGAGACAAAGCGATTCAGCAGCGAGCATCGAGTCGCCGCGCTCAAAGCGATCCACCACTCCAAGGATCCACGGCACGAAACATGCTAAAACGAAGCATGCGGGTGAGGATGAACGCGCGCCCTCTGCCGCGCGCCGACACCACCGGCCGAAACGATCTGGAAACTGTCGGCTGTCATTGCAACTAAGTTTGGATAACAGACACATCGGTTCTCAACTTCCTCCTTGACATGAAGGCGACTCCTCCATGAAGCTCTCCACTTCGCTCCAACCCTGGCTCCGAAAAAACTCGACACGATTCCTGCTGATCAGTCTCAGCGTTGGCCTGCTGTCGGCGGGATTCTACTTCGCTCGCCAACCCTCATCGGTCGCCCAAGAACCGGGGAGGGAGCAACGAGCCGCCTTCATGCGACTGAAGCTCGAACCGGCCAAAGAGATACTGGAAGCGATCGCCCTGGAGCACTATGCGGGGATTTTGACCAATGCCGAGCGGATTCGGCAGTTGGCGCTCGATGAGAGCTGGATGGTGATTCAGACCGAGGATTATCTGCGGCAGAGCGACGAGTTTCGGCGATCGGTCGGATTGATTGCGGAAGCGGCTCGCAACGAGAACCTCGACGGAGCGACCTTGGGTTACATGCAGATGACGCTGAACTGCGTGCAATGCCACCGGCAGATCCGTAGTCGCCGGTAGTCACCGGTAGTCGCCGATAGTCACCGGAGGCCACCAGTAATCACCGCGGGAGCCGTCGGTCATGTGAAGGGAGAGGGGATGAATTGATTTACAAACGGTCGCATCCGAGAGATACTGGGGGCGTTCTCGAAATCTTCATCCCATGAAGGAAGCATCATGGAACGACTCTCCCCCCTCCCCTCCCCTTCTCGACTTGCCGCGACTTGGATCTCACTCGCCCTGCTCACCGCCGGCCTTCCTTCGGCCGCATGGAGTCAGACGCCGGCTACGGACGCTCGCTCGAATTCAGTCGGAGCGGCCGAACAGGACCTCGCCGCCGTTTCCCGACTGCGGAGCGAGCGGGCGTTGGCGGACTACTTCGCTCGAGCCACGCAGCGTCTGGCCGCAACATCGACGGCGTCATCGTCCGCAACCACGGCCAAGCCTCCGACAACGGTCCCCCACTCGCTGGAGGCCTGGCTGGAGCAGCGTGAGGTCTTGCGGGCCGAATTGCTGGAGATGCTGGGCCTGGATCCACTTCCGGAAAAGACCCCGCTGGAGCCCGTCATCACGGGGCGGGTGGAGCGAGATGACTTCGTGGTGGAGAACCTGCACTTTCAGTCCCGTCCCGGGCTCTATGTGACCGGGAATCTGTACTTGCCCCGCGAGGTCACCGCTCCCCTGCCGACCATCCTCTACGTTTGTGGGCACGGCAATGTAAAGCGAGATGGCATCAGTTACGGCAGCAAGGCCCATTACCAGTATCATGGGGCTTGGTTCGCTCGCAATGGCTACGCCTGTCTGGTCATTGACACTTTGCAGTTGGGCGAGATTGAAGGCATCCATCACGGAACCTACCGTTATGATCGGTGGTGGTGGCTCAATCGAGGTTATACTCCCGCGGGAGTCGAAGCCTGGAACTGCGTGCGTGCCCTGGACTATCTGGAAACGCGGCCCGAAGTCGATGCCACTCGTTTCGGCGTCACCGGCCGGAGCGGAGGAGGAGCCTACAGTTGGTGGATTGCCGCCATCGATGAGCGGATCGCCGCCGCCGTTCCCGTCGCGGGAACGACGGACTTGGAAAACCATGTCGTGGATGGCGTGGTCGAGGGTCATTGCGATTGCATGTATCTGGTGAACACCTACGGCTGGGATTACCCGCAAGTCGCCGCGCTCGTGGCTCCCCGTCCCCTCTTGCTGAGCAACACGGACCGAGACCGCATCTTTCCCCTGGAGGGTGTCATCCGCACGCATCACTATGTGCGCGAGATCTATCGGCTCTCGCGCGGGGTA
>JBJHCD010000270.1:0-6268 GCA_050485845.1 Pirellulaceae bacterium
GGGTATGGCGTCCGGTGTGTCGTCGTAAGTCAGTGGGCGGTATAAGATTCGAACTTACGACCTCCACGATGTCAACGTGGCGCTCTAACCAACTGAGCTAACCGCCCCTGCGAACCCAAAAGGGAAAAAAAGCGACCAATCTCGCGATTCGTCGCTCGAATCCCCTCCGGTTCCGTATTTAAATCGAAAGCCGCCCTCAGAACAAGCGGACCTGCCGAAATTTCCCACGGCCCACACCCCCCCCAAAAGGTGGATGGAAGGATGGGCTCGGGCCACAATGAACCCGAGGGAGTCGCATGCTCCCAAGACACCCGTCGGTGGCTTTGACAGTGGAAGGCGGGTACCCAAGACGCCCCTCGCTCGCGCGCAGGTCCACCGTGCTAGCGAGGGAGCCCGGAGCCCCCATGACACCCGTCGGTGGCCTTCCTCTCTGCATGGGCTCGCGGGCGAGCCGTCGGGCACTGCTACTTCTCCACGACCCAGATGTTGCGGAACACGACCGGGTTGCCATGACCCTGCAAGTAAATTCCGTCCGGACCCGGACCCTCCGGATTCTTCCCCGGCGTACCATGCGGTAGCTCCAGGTCGTCGTGAATCACCACCCCATTGTGCTTGATCGTGACCCGAGCATTCTTCACCTTGTTCCCCTCGTCATCGTAACGAGCCGCCGTGAAGTCGATGTCAAACGTCTGCCAGGTCAACGGAGGAAAACACATATTCACCGACGGCTCGGCAATCGAATAAATACCACCACACTCGTTGTTCTTCCCCTCCAGACCAAACGAGTCCAAAACCTGGACCTCGTACCGGTTCTGCACGTAAACACCGCTGTTGCCCCGCTCCTGGCCGCGAGCATACGGCTTGAACGGAGTCCGGAACTCGATGTGCAACTTGAAATCGTCGAACTTCTGCTTCGTCTCGCAATCGGCCAGCAACAAGTTCTCCTCCACGATCCGGCCACGCTGGAAATGCTCGGCACTGCTCCCGTCAAACAACACCAACGCTCCCTCGGGAGGTTCCGCCCCCAACGTCGGACTCTTCCGCTCCACCCTCGGCAAAGCCCCCACCGACTCCCCCTGATACTTCACCTCCATCTTCCCGTCCTGAATCACCACGTCGACTTCATCCGATGAAAAATAGGCCTTCCCATCCCGCAAGGCCCCCTGCATCCGATTCACTTCTCCACCACGCGACCATCCCTCTCCCGGCAATCCCCCCCGGTATCCCACCAACTCAAACCGACCCCCTCCCAAGGCAATAACCTGAGCACCCCACGCTTGGTCCTCTCCATCGGCTTCGAGCGTCCCCAAGTACTCCCCCTGGATCTGGAAGTCGATCCCCGCCTCCTCGGGCGTCAAGAACGTCGCGGACCGGTCCTGACCCGTGGCACACGACCCTCCCATCACCAGCAAGACCGTCGCCAACCGTAAACAGACCACTCGTCGCACTCCCCACCCACTTCGCAATGCCATCACTCGGTTCCTCAATCTCGAAAAGGCTCAAAAGGTTCAAAATCTCAGTGCTTCAACGTCTCAGTATGGTAATTCGAAACGCCTCCCAGGGACACACCACGAACCACCAAAGTGAACCGGCACCCGAATTCGGTGGCCATCTCGACAGGTCGAAGCGAGAGGAGTCCAAAATGAAAACGATGAAAACGATGAAAACGATGAAAACGATGAAAAAGTGACAATGTGAAATTCGACCGGCGGGACTATCTCGGTTCCGGCCAATCCAGATGCTGGTGCAGAAACCGAAACGTCCCCACCCCGTGAATCGTGTGCGGGCCATCAAACCACTCGATCTCGCAGCGATTCTCCAGCTTCAGTCTCCCCTGGTACAAGAACCGCACCTTGGCAAACTCATACGCCACCCGCTCATCCGGTGCCACGCCGTCAAAATGACCCCGCTCGACCATGAACGGACGAGGAGCAATCAAGGCCGCCATCTCGGAATAGTTGAACGTGCTCCCCAAATCAAACTCGAAGATCTCGTACTCCCCCGTCCAAACGTAACTGTAAGGGGATCGGGACGAGGCATTCTTCCAGACCCAGTCGTTGAAGTCGGCGGAACAGATCGACAGACAGTATTCTGGCACCAAGGGAGGAATCCGCATCGCGCTCTTTCCCCCATACGATAACCCATAAAACGCAATCCGCTCGGGATCCACCTCCGGCAAAGTCTTCAGCCAATCCACGATCTGCTGATGCTGCGGGACGATGACCGAAAACAGGGTCTTCTTCAGCGGATTCGCCTTCCGCTGCAGTGTCCGAAAGCGATCCTGAAAAATGTACAGATTCTGAGGTGAAAACGTGATGAATCCCCGCTCGGCCAACTTCGCCGCAAAGTCATGATAGGCCGGGTGGTCGCCCTGAATAATGTCTTGAGGACGACCTTCCAGTCCATGTTGGCAGACCACCACCGGCCGCTGCTCGTCGGGCTGCATCCCCTTGGGGACCAGCAGAATTCCGTAGGCGATCACATCCGGAAAGACATCCATCACCACCTCATAACCGGTCCAAAGCTCTTCCTCGTAAGCTCGCCGAGTGCGAACATTCGGAGGTAGCCGCGAATCCGGAAAATGGCCGATTACCTCGTCGCGGAAATAATCTCGATACCACTCCGCCGACTGCTTGAACTTCTCCTGAGAACTGGTCTCCAGCCGCCCCATGAACTCCTGCCGCACATAGGGACTCTCGGCCAATAGCGCCTGATTGTGGCGATCGATTTCGTGAAACTGCCGCTGCTGCCTCCCTTTCACATCGAACGATTCCCACAGCACCTCGAACTCAGACTGCCTCTCCACCACCAGTTCCATCTTTCCCAACTGGTCCAGAAATCCGCTCAGAGCCTCCTCCGTTCCGAACGCTCCTTGCCCTTCCACGCCATTCTCATCCGGCGAGAAATAGGCCGTGATTCCGGCGGCAAACTCGACCTTCAACAACCCATCCTCCGCCCGCTTCAGTTCGCCCCGAACCGCCGCCGGATCCAGAGTTCTCAAAATGGCCGGCGCTCCTCCATTCCCGGGAAGCTGCAACTCGGGAACTCGACAAACCTCGATCACCAGCGGGCGGGGCGCCACCAGCCAGGCCAGTTCGGCATCACCGAATCTTTCCAGCAATCCAAAGACATTGCGATCAAGCGGTTGCTCCCAAATCGATTCCCGAGGGCCGAAGTAGCCACTGACCCCCGCCACATCGATCCGGGGATCCACGGCGGCGGCATAATAAGCCAGCATCCCCCCTTCACCCCAACCCCAAACGCCGATCGGCCGATCCTCGCCTCGCTGCAATCGATCGGCTCGAAACCAATCGACTGCAGCCTGGACCTTTTGCACCTCGTAGCCAATCAGATGCCGCCCTAGTTGAAAGGCACTCCGATAGAGGAACTCACGACTGGTCACCTGGGCTCGACCATTCCTGGCTTCAATCGTGCGGTCGATCAGGGTCGGGATCAGCAGTCGACAACCACTCTCAGCCAACCGGCGCGCGTACTGGCTCTCCGGCGGAATCCCCTCGACCAGGCCCAACAGCATCTCCGGCGATTGATCGGCGTCCGGCAAGACCACCACGTCCGCCAGGCCAACGAAAACATTCCCGTCGCCCCTCTCGGAACTCTTGGGCACCACATACAGTCCCTCGGCATGCATGTCTCCCACCACGGGCCACCGGACCGCGAAGACATCGTAGCGGTCCGTCGTGGCCACCCGAGCCGACCGGGAAGTCGTCTCGCAAAGCTGCAGACTCTCGAAAGGAACTCGAGAATCCCGGATCCCGAGAATCTGAACGAGTCGGTCGCGGTTCTCTTGCATGGAGGCCTGATAGGCATCGGGTGAGCTGACATCCGGACGCCAAAAGTCAGCTCGACGCTCCACCGACTTCGCCAGCTCCCCCAGCAAAAACCGATCGACTCCCTCGACCAACTCCGACGCAATATCCCCCTCCATCTTCAGCGGCTTCGTGTCGCGGAAGACGTGAACCTCTGCCTCTGCTGCTTCGGCCTCTCCTGCCTCGGTTTCTCCTGCCTCTGCCTCTCCCGGCGCGGCTCCTCCCGCATCCACTCGTTCCGTCTCCTCCCCCTTCAGCGCGCGGTCGCAAGTAAAGTCGAAGGTTGCAAAAAAGGCAAAGCAGGCAAAGGCCAAGCATGACATGATCCCGACACGAAGGGAGATGTCTCTCGGACTCCGGACGGTGGTGTTCGGGTGACGTGGTCGCCCAGGGTTGGGCGCGAAGCGGCAGGGACGCGTCAAATGCAAACAAATCATCTACTGGGATCCTTGGGAAGCGAATTCGCCATGAGCTACTACCATCGATTTACCGAGCGCCACTCCCCCACATCAGCGCGTTGCGAAGAAGCTGCTGGAACGCGGCCTGTTCGAAATCTCCCTTGTGGCCGAGCGAGGTATAGAACGCTCGGCCTCCCCAGGATGTGGTGTGGGTCCAGGCAATCGGTTCCGCCGGCTTGTCCGGAATATCCCCGATCAGCAGGGGAGTCGTCCCTGGTTCCAGAGGGCTGACGATATAGAGGGAGCCCTTGCCGATCAGTTCCTCGACGGCGACGCCCTGCAAGATCGAATGCTCGGCCCCCTCCGGCGCAATGGTCACTTGAGTCTCCGGACCACTGCCATGATGGTTCTTGTAGTTGCCGCCAAAGACTTCTTGATCCCAGGCCTCCCATGTCTGTTTCCCGTCGGGAGGTGCTTGGCCACGAAGGGAGAAGGCATGATTGGAGGTTCGGATACCGACCACTCCCTTGCCGGCATGCACAAACCGCTCGAATCGTTCCATTTCTTCCGGGGGAAGCGGGCGGCGGCGAATACTGATCAGCGCCACGTCCGCCTCGTCCAGAACCTCGAGCCCCGGGAGCAGAGTGTTCTCCCGCTCGTCTCCGTACACCATGCTGACCTTAAATTCCTTTCCCAAGTGTTCGGCCGCATACCGAGTCAGCGTCTCTTCGGTTTCATATTCCGGCTCCGCGATCACCATCACCACATGAGGCCGGGGGTCGGTCGAGAATCGGAAGGGAGTGCCACCCAGGATCTGGGCGCTGGTGATGGTCGGGCAGACGTACTTTTCAATATGAGCGACAATCAGGTCCGTTCCCGTAAAGTGGCTCACAAAGGGAGGCATCTCCGGGTTGTACATCGTGTCGGTCATGTCTCGCATCAAGACGACCTGCTTGCCGTAGCGGGCCATGTTCCGCAGGCCAAAGGGGCGGCCCAGAACGCACATGTTCGTGTGGACTCCGACCAACACCACCTGGTCGATCCCCTTCTGCTCGAGAATGCTCCAGATTTCCGCGCCGTCGTCGCTGATGTAGTCGTGGTCATCGATATCGAGCGCTTCCATTTGACGCTTCCAAGGAGCGCGGGGGTTTCGCCCCATGGCCGCCAGCTTCTCGGCCCACTCTTGGTGCTCCAGCGGATCATCGTCCTCGCCACCATCCGACTGATCGATCGGGTACTCCCCCTGCTCCTCGGCTGGAATCTGATAACACCATTGCCCAATCTCCTCGGGCAATTCCGACGACCGCGGAACCTGCTCGGCTCGCTGGCGAGCTGGATGGTCGGCGTAAAACTCCATGCAACTGCTGGGAGCGTGAATGACGGTCGCTCCTCGCTCTCGCATCACCTCCAACACGCGATTCATCCGCGGCGCCAACTCTTGTGCTCGGCGAACCGCATTCAGGCAGTGGTGAAGGTCCCACATGTCGCAGACGATCACGGCCGTTTTTTCAGGGGCCCAGTGGGCCGGTTGCATGATGGCATGGTAGCGACCGCTCCCCGGGGACGTTTCCACTCGCGAGCGAAGCTGCAGCACAAAGTCAGCGGATTCCGTTGGATCGGCCGCCGGGACCGGACCACTGGAGAGCGTGGCGGCAAGCAACAGGACCAGGGCCGCAAGGCCGATTGGTGGAAAGTGGAAAAGAGAGGAAGCAATTCGCAATGGGGTCACCATACACCTCGCAATCAACTGGCGCGTCGAATCAAAGGGATCTGCAAGCGTATTCCGGCGGCATCCGGCTCCCGTAGCGCCGCGTGCCGGTTTACTTTGCCCCGTTGTAAGCCATCTCGACCACGCGCCGCAAGCGACCGGGGACAGGTGGAGCCCCGTCACCATGCGTCCCAACCGGGGCTCGGCCGGCCTTCGCCGGGAGGGGGGCAGCCTGAGAATTCTTTTGGCAGTTCGGCGGAAACTGCTACAATGCGGGGCGGGCCGTCCGCAAACGCCTTGCCATGGCCTCCAGCTTCCACGCAGGTCGTCGGCCC
>JBJHCD010000270.1:6278-7333 GCA_050485845.1 Pirellulaceae bacterium
GCCCCGCTGGGCGAGTGCCCTGAGGTTTCGGACTCCACCTACGAGCCAACAAGAGGGAGTTGATCAGGGGCGTGGAAGATGGTCGGATGGATGCGCCAGTGTCTGACGTCTGGAATTCAGATGGAATTGTCGTATAGGGATCGCGTTGGGGGGCGCGCCGCGAGATGCCGAGAGACCCAAATCCATGTGCGGACGACTCGACAGAAGACTCCACAAGGAACAGCCTCGATGGGGCGTGAGTCTGCTGATTCTGCTACTGATTCTGCTGCTCCCCGCATGGCTGACGGCAACGGAGTATGACGAGGCCGTCGAGCGGTTCCGATCGGGTGATTACCGCGAAGCCGCACTGATGGCGCGGGAAGCCGTCGAGCGAGGCGAATACGGAGAGAACTGGCGTCTTTTGGCCGTCGAGTCGCAGATGGCCCGCGGCGATTATCTTACCGCCGCCGAACTGCTCGAGTCCGCTCGGCGGCGTTATGCTTCGAGTCTGCGCCTGAGGTGGTTGGGCTATCAGCTTTATCGGAAGCTAGGCGAGTCGCGACGGGCGGAGGATTACCTCCGCGAAATCGATAACCTCGTTCGCCGCAGTCCCTGGAGTTATGGGGACGCGGCCAGCCGAGTTGTCTTGGGACGCTACTTTCTGGAACAAGAGGCAGATGCCCGCCGAGTGCTCGAGCTGTTTTACGACCGGGCGAAAAAAGATAAACCGGATTACGCGGAAGCTTTTACGGCGGCCGGCCAACTGGCACTGGGCAAGAACGACTACCAAATGGCGGCCAAGGAGTTTCAACAGGCCCTGGACCGAGATGACTCGGACCCAGATATCTATTACGGACTGGGGCGAGCTTTTGCCCCAAGTGATCGGGGGCGAAGCGAACAATATTTCCAATTGGCCCTCGCTCGCAACCCGCGTCACATTCCCACGCTCCTTTACGCGGCCGAGCAGCGAATTGATGGCGAGCAGTATGAGGAGGCGGAACGACTGCTGGAAGAGGTGCTGGCCGTCAATCCCGAGCGGGTGGAGGCGTGGGCGCTCAAGGCCGTCATGGCCCATG